>JBKPNP010000701.1:0-3408 GCA_046732775.1 Acidobacteriota bacterium | reverse complement strand
GCCTCCGGGATTACGCCAAAAACAATCGGTATCGCAACCAGCTTTTCTTGAAGAAAATTTGGCGCGACGGTAGAACTTCGCTCCTGCAGGGTGCGAAGCGGCGATTAGAGATTGGCTTGCGGAGGCGCGCGGCCGCATCGGGCGGTTTCGCGTTCAGACGTATAGGAGGAAGCGATGGTTTCAGTAGTCGTGCGATGAACGACGGGCGCAGACAGCAGCACCGGAGTTGACGTAACACTGGTGGCGAGCTGCCGGTGAAACTGGCAGACCAGACACTTGCTGTCAGGCAGTGAGCTGCCGTCTGGAGCATTCGTGTTATCGGGACTGCCCAGCGCGGTTACGATATCCGGCGCACTGACGGAGGAGTTGCGATGACGATGTACGGTCTGAAAGCTCGAACCGTAGGCGAGGAGCAGCAGCAACGCGAACGCGAGGTATCGCTCTGCCGAACTCTGGCGTTGTAGTGTTACTGAAGTCACGTCGACCGAACATTACTGATGAGGCTGAGCCTTGTCAAACTTGAGGAGGATGACCCGACCATATCGTTAGAGTTGAGTGACACCTTAGCCCTCCCTCACGGTCGGGCTATTGCCCCGGCGTGGACGGCGCATGTATCTCAAATTGAGTAGGCGTCCAACCTATTGGCAAGTCATCTCTCACACCGTGTCTCGGTAGCGATCTTCACGCCGCAGGAGACGTCGTGGCACGGGGCAGTAGCCCGACAGTGATGGAGGTTTACGAAGGGTGCAGCTCTCGTGGGGTGACAACCGCGATCCCAATCGTCAACCCTCGATGATCTAGCAGTGATTGACAACGTACCCCTCCGTGACTGTCGCGCTACTCGCCGAAAGTTGTACAATGCCGCCAACGGCGATGGGTTGCTGGGGTGAGGACAGTGACCCGATGAGGCTGAACGTCTCACGCCACCGAATTGAGGCCGGGTCAAACCCGGCCTCTCCGGTTTTATAGCTCGCGTAATTTCAAAGTACTCGCGTTTTCATTCTTTCGAACATACAATCATCCCGCTCATTTCTAGCCATAGTCCGAAAGAACTAATTTGCCACAGCGAATGCGACTCGCACTGAACTTCACTAGCAGAGCGTTTTGTGCCGCGCTTGTCCTTGCCGGTCTCTGTTACTCACTTCACGCGCAGCAAACTGTGACTTCAGCGACAGTCGCAGGTTACGTCCTCGATACGAATGCCGCGGCCGTCGCCGGCGCAACCGTCTCCGTTCGGAATCTTGAAACAAACTTCACTCGCGCGGTCACGACCGAGGGTGACGGTAGATTTCGTTTCGTATATTTGCCGCTGGGAAATTATGAAGTCACTGTTGAGCGACCCGGCTTTGCGAAGCTCACACAGCCTTTGACGGTCACGATTGGTCAGACACTCGAGTTGACGTTGCGGGTCACGGTTGGGGCGCTGAGCGAAAACGTCAATGTAACTGCGAACGCTGCGGCAATGGAAAGCGCTCGTAGCCAGCTGGCGGAAACTGTTTTCCCAGGCGAAATCGAAACGCTGCCTCTGAACGGTCGCAACTACCTCGATCTCGCTTCACTCACTGCCGGCGTCACACGAAATAACCCGGTCGCGAATCAGCGTTTTCCCGAGACGTCCGCAGTACCTGGCACCGGCATTTCAATTACCGGCCAGCGTTTCATCAACAACGGATTTGTAGTCGACGGAATGTCCGCCAACGATGATGCCGCTGATCTGCCGGGAATGTTTTTCAGTCAGGAAGTGATACGTGAGTTTGAAGTAATCACCTCCGGCGGTATCGCTGAATTCGGCAGAAGCTCGGGCGGTGTGGTCAACATCGTTACGAAATCCGGCACCAACGATTTTCACGGGAGACTCTATGGGTTCCTGCGCAATCAACGTTTCGACGCGCGCAATCCACTCGCGGGATCGAAAGACCCGCTCACACAAGGTCAATACGGCATCAGTCTTAGCGGCCCGCTCGTCCGCAACCGAACGTTCTTTTTCTCAAACTTTGAGCAAACCCGATTACACAACGCGACCGTGGTCACCATCGCGCCTTCTGATGTAACCGCAATCAACAATCATCTGAGGGCCGGCGCGTACCCCGCACCTTTGATCGATACCGGATTAGTCCCGACCGGCTTCAATACCACAAACTTCCTGTTTCGCCTCGATCATTCGTTGAACCTCTCAAACCAACTTTCGCTTCGGTATGGTCTGTATGACATCAACAGCTTGAACTCCCGAAACGTCGGTGGGTTGAACGCGGTAAGCCGCGGTACAGCGTTAGCGAATCGCGATCACAGCTTTAACGCCAGTCTTATTACAACGATTTCGCCGCAGCTTATTAGTGAGGCGCGTGTTCAGTACACGCGCAGCCGGCTTGGCGCGCCGTTGAACGATGAGGCGGGCCCGGCAGTAAACATTTCCGGGATCGCGAATTTTGGTTCGGCAACGGTTTCTCCAACCGCGCGCGACCTCGACACGCTGGAAGCAGTCGAGGCAGTCACAATCCTCAGCAAACATCACTCGTTCAAGGCAGGCGCCGACTTTTTGCTGGATCGCGTAAACATAGTCTTCCCCGGCGCGATTCAGGGGGTTTACTCATTTTCGTCGCTCGCAAATTTCCTGAGCGGACGTTACTCGACTTACCAACAGGCGTTTGGCGCGACCAGCCAGTTTCAGTCGAATCCGAACATCGGTTTGTTTCTCCAGGACGCATGGAGGCCAACGCGGCGGCTGACGTTAAATGCCGGCTTACGCTATGACGCGCAGTTTTTGCCGGCGCCGATCGCCACGGACAAGAATAATTTTGCGCCGCGTTTGGGCGTCGCGTATGCGCCCGATGACAGAACGGTAGTGCGGGCGAGTTTCGGAATTTACTTCGACCGCTTGCCGTTACGCGCCACTTCAAATGCGCTGCAACGTGACGGCACGAAATACAAAGTCGCTGTACTGCCGTTTGGCCAGGCCGGCGCGCCGGCATTTCCGAACACACTCAACGCTTTCCCATCTAATCTGCTGGTCAGCATAACGACGATCGATCCGAATATCAGAACCGCATACAACGAACAAGCAAGTCTACAAATTGAGCGGCAATTCGACCTCGACACTTCCCTCTCCGTGGGTTACCTGCACACTCGGGGTCTGCATCTGATCCTTTCGCGGAACGTGAACGTGCCGCAGTTTCCGGCCACCGCGGGAGTCCCCAACCTTGGCCGTTCGGATCCGCGCTTTGCCAATGTCAGTCGTTTCGAGAGTTCAGGCGAGTCCGTCTATGACGGTTTGCTCGTTTCATTCAATCGGAGATTTCGTGAGTGGATGGGCTTGCGCGTGTCGTACACGCTATCGAAGGCTCTCGACGATGCGGGTAACGCTTTCTTCTTTACGCCGCAAAATAATTTTAACTTACTTGACGATCGCGG
>JBKPNP010000700.1:0-9603 GCA_046732775.1 Acidobacteriota bacterium | reverse complement strand
TTAACAGGTAACGCATGGTCACGCTCGGCTTCACGGCGATGCCTAATGAAAACGTTGCGCTCTTCATTAAGCCGCCCAGATCGAATAATGGTGTGTGTTGGAAACCAGAGATTTCGACGGTGATTGTGTCCGGCACACCCGCCGTTTGAACCGCACCTGCCGCATTCTTTGCGGTGATGACCACGTTGTCTGTCGTTAGTCCCGGTATGAGTGGACTTCCGGTGCCGGTCGGATTGCCATACACGACAAGATTCTTGGCTTTGTCTTTTTCCAGCGTGCTGACTTTCGCGGTGACCATATATCTCGTTCCCATGCGAGCTGCTTTGCTCAGCGTGCTGTACTCGTAGAAGTAACGACCAAACTCTGCTGTGGCCCCGAACATCACCAGCAGGATCGGGATCACGATTGCTAATTCAGCGAGCTGAGTGCCTGCGTCGCTTCGAATCAGTGAACGAATTCGCGTGAGCCGGCGCAGTCTTCGCAGTAGTCGAACTTTCCTAATGCGTGGATGCATCGTGACAACCTCTATTTGTAGAGCACTGGAGCGGCGAGGGCTGGATCGCCCGCAACCGCGGTCGGATCGTAACCACCCTCGCCGAGGGCGAGACGGTCTTCGATGTATTCAGCCTTCATTTCTCCGCCGTTGCCGCTGGCCGGTTTGGTTTGCAGGAAAAAGGCGCCGAAGCGGACGAACTTGACCGTGCAGCGCCCCGGATCGAATTCGCTGACCTTCACGAGCGGGATAAGAACTACGCGGCGATTATCGACGCCCGTGTGCGCGGGAGCCTTCACGTAGGTCGAATTACAAGGAATGGCAGCGGTGCGACCACAGCCCAAGTATTTGGCGTAGTCGTCCCACCTAATATCTTCTTTGACGTTGGTATCGGGCGGCTCATTCAATGGATCGAGCTGACTGCCCTGGTAATCGTCAAAGCGCGCATTAATACCGGTGCGAACTTTACCGGCCGTCAGGCCAGGCTTGCAGTCAACTTCGTAAACGTCGCCCGGCTTTGCACACATATCGACGCCGGCGCCGATTCCAAATCCGACGTCGACTCCGCCCGGACCAGCGACAGCCAGGATTTGATAATCACCTGGCGAAGGTGAACCGCCGGTGCCCGCACGGATTGTGTACGTCTGCCCCTTTATTAGTTTGGTTAAGTCGTTATCAATCAGCACCGCGAGCGGGATGAAATCGCAGTACACGTTCATCGGGATCGAAAGGCCCGCGGTTGCTTCTGCTGACAAATTCTTGGTGCTGCCCAAAACCATAGCCGCAAACGAAACACCCACGGGACTATCCGGCGTTACCACCTTTGCGAAACGAATCGACGGCGCCTGTGCCTCGGTAGACGCGTCGGCTTCGCTCATGTACGGCCCGTCGAGATTCACGGCCCATTTCACATTGGTGCGCGGAAAGGTGACGCCAGTGTTGTTGAACTCGTAAGAGTTCATCGCCTTCACTGCGCGTGTGGTGCCTTCAACAATTCCACTTGGGTTGGAATTAATTGCCGAAGCAGCTGCGAGCGCCGACGCGTCCGCGGCGTTTTGCAATTCGGTTTTGGCCAGATAGAAGTGACTGATATCTACACCGAGACCGACTGCCAACAGCACTGACAACATCCCGATTGCCGAGAACACCATGATCGAACCGCGTTGACTCTTGCTATTTTTTCGTGCGGCTAATGTGTTCATTTTCGTGGCTCCTCTTCAAACCTACTCAACGATAAGTTGCGTTACTGTTTGAGAGGTTGGGGGCTCATATCAGCGGGCATCACGCGCGCCACCGGAAGAGTGGGGTTAACGCGCGGGGTTGGAGTGTTGACTGAAACCGTCGCCGTATCCGTTGCGGCCTTGGTCTTGGGATCGGCTGAAGGCTGAACGCTGGGCGCCACAGTCTTCGCTGGTTGAGCAGGGGTTGCGGCCGGTGACTGTTCGCCGTTTTGTCCGGTCACTGAAAAACCCGTCTTGCCCTGGATTTCTTCGCCTTTGGGTTCGATGCCGAGGGGCGATCCGTTTTTCAGATTATCAACGCCGCGCATCTGTGGCAGATCGTCGGGATTGACGGGCTTCACGAGGTGCGCCGTAACGATGAACATCAATTCCGTTTCCTGCTTCTGGAACGATTTCGACTTAAACAGATTTCCCAAGACGGGGATGTCACTGACAACTGGAATGCGCGACAACGTCTTCGTTTCTGAGTTGTCGAGTAATCCTGCTAAGGCGAACGACTGGCCGTCGCGCAGTTCCACTCCAGTTTTCGCGCGGCGAGTGCGAAGACCAGGGATCAGGAAACCGTTGAACTTCACGCCGCTGGCGAAATCGATGGTGGACACTTCCGGTTCGAGTTCGAGTCGGATGTGGTCCTCGTCAATGATGGTCGGTTTGAAGTTAAGACGAATGCCGTATTCCTTGAATTCCACCGTCATCGCCAGGCTGCTGTTACCACCGCCCTGAATGACCGGCACCGGAAATTCGCCGCCGGCGAGGAAGCTCGCCTGTTGCCCGTCCATCGCTATCAGGTTTGGCTCAGCCAGTTCACGAAACGCGCCTTGCGTTCGCAGCACGCGGAACATCGCTGCAGTGTTGATTTGTCGATTGAAGACAAAAAGATTGAGTGCTGGAGAAACCAGGCTGTGAAGGACGGTCTCCACCGGGCTTACCGAAAAGTCCTGCAGTTGGCTTGGTCCGTTACCGCTGTTCACATAACCGGCCGTGCCTCCCTGTGGGATCGTAGTGAAGGAGGTGCTGTAGTCACGCATCTTATTGCGGTTCACTTCAGCCACGCGCACTTCCAATTGCACCTGCGCAACACTCTTGACCGGAGTGTTAAGCATGTTCACCGTTTTGAAGCCGGCCGCCTGAACAACGTTATCCACCTGCAGCGCCGTCTTCGCGTCGCCAACGCTGCCCGATATCACAACTGATCCGTTTGCCTGGCTCAGGCGAATGTCGTCTTTGGGGAACAGCGCGCGAATTTGCGAATCGATCAGCGACAGGTTGGTACGCACGTACACGTCGAACACGAGGTACTGGCCGCCGGTCTGTTCCCAGGCGATAAAGTTCACCTGTCCGAAAGCTTTGCCGTTAACCAGAACCTGATCAGGAGTAACCAGGACGGCTTCTGCAATCTCGGGATTCGACACTGAGAAGCGGCCGACCGGCCGGTCGAAGTTGATCACTCGCGACTGGCCCACCAGTACGTTCACAGCGACCGGCTCCTGGCCTTGTTTGAACGACGCTTTGTAAGAAGTCGCCTGGGCGTTTGCGATTGAGTTAATGAGAACGACCATCAGTGACGCCAGCAACAAACTTACGCGGCGCGAGATTGGGGAACGGCTGTACATGATCTTTGCTCCTTTTCGTATCAAACCTGTGTTGTGTCCGCGCGCTGTTTGCGCTTATTGCGGGAAATCTACGTTGCGCTTCTTGGCGCCCTCGATCATTTCGACCGAGGCTCGCGGCGGCGCCGGTGCCGGTGCCGCAGCGGGTTTCGCTTCGGTGCGAACCGGTCGGGCTTTTGGAAGTGGCGTCGGCTGCTCGCTCTTCAGTGAACCTGCCTCGGGTATGGGCTGGGCACGCTCGCCGCCCAGCAGCGCGCGTTTGTTGATGCCGTTCGTTTGTTCGTCACCTTGATCGATGGAATTCCGCATGACGAGTTGAAGCTTGCCTTCGCTGGACGCCAGTGCGAGCTTTTCAGCTTGTTCGGGAGTAACCAACAAGGTCACCGCCTTCACACTGTTGGCTTCGCGCTGGTCGGCAGGCTTGTCGATGTTCTGCCCGTTCGCCAGCACCTTGATGTTCTGCAGTACAATTTTTGAAATCGGATCCTGCATGCCGGCCTTCTCGGCCGGATCAATGACTACAACGACGTCCACCAGCGTTCCCGGCATAACGAAGCCGGAGATACCGACCACGTCGTCAACCTTCACGGTCATTGCGCGATAGCCTTCGGGGATGACGGCCGACAATCCGCCGGCGGTTCCTTCGGGAGCAAGACGCGCTTCGGTTACCGGTTCACGCGGCGCGATGTTCATCACCGCGACTCGACCCGCGAGTTTTTCGACTGAGTCGAAGGCGCCGTCGGGTGTCGACTCCGGAGGAAACTGGACCACCATCAATTGTTCGGCAATTATTTTCGTGCCGAGCGGGATCGCGACCTTGGCAACTGCAACACGATTGAGATTCTTGCTGTAAGCCTGGGCACTCGATAGATAACGAGTGACGGAAATTGCCGCGAGCAGCCCAAAAAGAAGGGCGCCGGTTAGTACGATGAAGAAGCGTTTGTTGCGCATAACTGACTCTCCGTGTTTTCAGTGACCGAATTAAAATCGAGAATGCACCGGGGCATTCAACTCCGAAAAATGGCGGTAGAAATGAGGCTGCCCATGGTGATGGCGACGCCGTAGGGAATTGTGTATCTGCGGTCGGCCGGCACCGCGAACTTCGGCATCTGCCAACCAGGTAGCATTCCCACGAATATTTGCAGGACGCGGTGCATTGTGCTCATCAGGATGCCTGCGCGAATTACGGAAACGATCGCGAGCAAACCGCCCGTGAGTACGACCACGACGAACGTGGGCACAACGAGCTGCGCGCCTGTGACCGCTCCGATAGCGGCAAAAAGTTTGACGTCGCCGGCGCCCATCGCGCCAAAAACGTGAAGCATGAACATCAGAAAAAACGCGAGGGCGCAGCCGGTGAGGCTCGAGTAAACACCGTGCATCCCGCCGATGATTGCGTTCATCACCAGACCGCCGCTGAACGCGGCGAGCACGAAGGCATTCGGTATGCGCCGGTAACGAACGTCGTAGTAACCGATGATGACGGCCAGTGGAATTAGCAGGACGATGTTTACGAATGTTTGATTCATGCTGGTAGCAAAGGCGCGCGACCTGCGCCGCGCACCTCACGAGGATTGACTTGTGATTACCCGTTGACTCGAGTTGCCAACTGATTGAGCCTGACACCGATGGCGTCGCCGAGTGCCGTGTACGCCGCGGCGACTGCGATAGCCACCAGGGCGGCGGCGACCGCATATTCGGAAAGCTCAAGACCGGTTTCGTTTAAGAAGAATTTCTTCATGACCGTATTAGCGTTGAAATAAATCAACAACTGGCTATTTGGAAATCGTCGTGCCCAGGTTCGTGATTTTGTCGCCGATGGCCGTACCCAACGCGGTGAACGCGCCGACGACCGCGATGGCCACAAGTGCCGCCGCGACTGCGTATTCAGATAGCTCGAGTCCGGTTTCGTCTAACCAAAAGTTTTTCATGTCTGTCTCCTCTTTACAGAAGCGAGACCCGGGCGCGCGTTGGCAAAGTGAACCTCAGCCAAGGCGCGCCGGGATCGAGCGCGTATCGGTCCTACTTGGAAATGGTGGTGCCGAGTGACGTGATCTTGCCGCTGATAGCGGTGCCGAGTGCCGTGAAGGCGCCGACAACTGCGATAGCAACCAAAGCCGCTGCCACTGCGTACTCCGACAATTCAAGACCGGTTTCGTCGCGAAAGAACTTCTTAATCATTTGTTTGCTCCTTAGTTGGTGATTGCGTTTCGATATTTCGTCCGCTTTCTTCCGCGCCGAAAGAAAGCTCGCGAGGGTTGGTGAACACTCATGACGTGAGGGCCACGCTTGACGGCGGCCCTCCGCGGCGTCCACGCGATTGAGACTCGGCTCGGACCGTGCGGCGGCCAAAGCCATTGAACCCATTCACGAGAGCGCCACACAGAGTCAGTGACAAAAGCAGAAATCCATTGCCCCCGCTCAGTGTGCTAATCGCCAGGACTAATCCGAGCGCTAACACCGGAGCGATGACCAGAATCAAAGCCAGCGAAACAAACTCTTTTGTACTTACAGACTTCATGAGAATTTACCTGGTGCGTTTTTGACTTGGGTTCGCGACGCAACCGTCGCTCGCGAATGCACGTCCTTTTACAAAGAACGTGCCACAACTCCGTCGCCAGAAACTCGCGCAAAGACGAGATTTTCACGAGCGTTCGCGATTTGTTTGTCGCCCAACGTTGACAACGGAACCGCGCGCAAACGGCGTAACACTCTGCGGATTGTTATGTAGGTGTAGTTTTTGTTCGTGAATCACAGTTGTCGCCCGGCGTTGTCACCGCGAAACGGGCGAGTCATCTCAACGGCGACACCAACGTAAAAGAAAAAAGCATTCGAGGGTGAACTCGAATGCTTCGTGAATTGTTTTTGAGTTTGCCTTAGTGATCAGAACGGAACTGCAAACCGGGCTCGGTATCCTCCTGAAGGAAATCGGTGATGTCGATTGCAAGTCGCTTGATCTTCTTATAGAGAGTTTGACGTGAACCTAAGCCAAGCGCTTCACTCGTGCGAGCGACGTTGCAATCGTTTCGTTTCAAGGTCTCTGTAATCACCCGCCTCTCATAATCCTCCAACAAAAGCTCGAGGTTCTCGCCAGCGCGTTTGTCTTGTTCAGCTTGTTGCGAATTCAGAGGGCAAATGTGCGCGCTAACGTCTTGCGGAGTTATGTGAGTGTTCTCTTCTGCGTAAAGGACAAGTCGCTCCATTTCACCGGCGAGCTCGCGCACGTTACCGGGCCATGAATAGGTTTCAAGAGCGCGAATGGCTTCCCAGGTTATGCCGGCAATCGACCGATCGTTCCTTCGGGAGTAATGAGAAAGGTAATGTGAGATTAACGCGGAAATGTCTTCCGGGCGTTCGCGTAATGGTGGGACTTTTACTGTCAGTGAGGTGATTCGATAATAGAGATCTCCGCGGAACTGGCCGTCTCGCACCAGTTGCCCGAGGTCTTTGTGAGTTGCGGCAATTACGCGAACGTTAACATGTCTCGGCGCGCGGTCGCCCAGCGGGTGGATCTCGCCTTCCTGTAAAAACCGCAGCAGCTTGGGCTGAAGATTCAACGGCAGGTCGCCGATTTCATCAAGGAATAACGTGCCGTTCTCTGCAGCTTGGATTAACCCCTCACTGTCGCGCAGCGCTCCAGTAAAACTTCCCCGTCGATGGCCAAACAGCATGCTTTCGATCAAGTCGGGTGGGGCGGCGGAACAGTTAAACGGAATGAAATTCTTTTCGGAACGTTTACTTAGCCGATGAATTGCGCGAGCCACCAACTCCTTGCCTGTACCAGATTCTCCGGCAATGAGAACCGTAGAATTTGAATCTTTGATTCGATCGACCGTGCGACCGACCTCGTTCATTGAACGGCTTGCAAAGATCATCCCGGGAAGCGTTGTTTGAAGATTTGAGTTTTCGACCGCACCAGCTTTTGGGATCGGCCGGCCGGCAGACACGTGTGAGTGGGCAAGCCTCGTCACGTCAATAATGGCTCCGAGGTCTCGAGCTTGCCGTTCGGTCAGTGGGCGAACGCACAGCCCGTAAAGCGCCGCCCCGGGCCGTCCTGGTTTTGATGACGCTAAAATAAAACAGATCGAAGGATCGCCTTCAGCAGTTTCCGGCCACGTTCCAGCTGAGAGCGTAGACTGCACTGCATTCTCGCCAACGGCGAGCTCAGTTTCATCTAAGCCTTCCGCCCAATTGAGCGTCGCTTTTTGGGCATCGTCAACCGTCCAAATTGAAAGTCCATACATCGGAGCGGTCGCCTCCACGAGCAGACTCAGCTTGAGCATGACTTCGTAAAGTAAGTCAGGCCCGGCATTCGCCGCTTGGCACAGCGCCCTAACGATTGAACCGATGGGTAATGTGGTCGAATTCAGACTTGCTTCGCCTTCAGCATGGGAACTGGTCAATTCAAGCATGGGCCTCTCCGGGGGGTTTAAACCGCGAGCGTAAAGGGCACCTGTTGGTCTTTCAGGGACTAAAAGCCGCTAAGTTCCGTTAAATCAGAGGCAAGATGGGGCTGGTGTTCCTAGGAGTGCGCGTCGCGGGGATCGTTAAAAGTCTGGCTCCCGCGAGTTCGGAGTCTAGCCCCGCGCAAAATCGCTGTCAACCCCCCTTAACTCCGCGCTATTTCCCCAAAACAGCCTATTTCCCTGTACGCCCAGCGTTCGCCTGAATGGTCCATTAAGCGCCCTTAGTTCAAGTAAACGTTGAACTTACGCAGCCAAACCATTGCAAATATATTGCTTTACACCCTTAAGCACCAGTGCTACATTCCGCCAACCTTGCCCCTAAAGTATTGACAGGCAACGGATTGCAGATGAACAAAGCACATTCCATTGTGGTTCCGACTTCAAACGTGTCGATTATCTTGTGCCTTTCGGCTCAACTCGATTAAGCAGACTCTTAAAACCTGGACGGTTATGACGTCTTCAGCACTCAAAGCGACGGTTCGCCGTTCCACTCAATGCACCCTTAGAACCACCTGAGGGTGATCAAGCAGTTCGGATCTAGCCCGAGGAGAAGAGAACAATTCAGGAGCCAGCTGATGAAGCCAAACGTTTCCCCCTTTGGAAAGACTCCGCGGTGCGTTTCGAAAGTCAGAAATCGCAGAAAAATGGCGTCCCGACGTGCCTGTTCTCAAAGGCGACTTCTTCGTCGCCTGGCGCAAACAAACAAAGATTAAGGACTTGGGAAACACTACTATCGACAAAGGACTTGGAGGTACGTCGTGAGCAGGGTAATGAATTCTTATTGGGTCGATGAGCGAATCAGAGCGCAGAGAGTGGCGCCGCGCGCGGCATCTCCGTTTGCTTCGGTAAGAGAAATTTCACTGGACATTATCGGTACTCCGGCCGAAGTTCGCCGGCGCGGCGGGATTATTCCCGCCTGGGTTGTTTTCGGGATGGTGATTCTCGCGACTTTCGCAATTTGCGTCTCGGTGACGATGCGAACCAGGACCAGAATGTCGCTGGCTTCTCAGCAATATGGCCGCATGCAAAGCGACGTCGATCAACTGCGCAGCTCGAACCAGGCGTTGCGAACTGAAATTGACCGGTTAAACTCCGACCCGCGCGCGATTGAAGCCGCAGCTCGAGCGCGCCTGAACATGGTGCGCGCCAATGAAATTGTTGTACCTGTCGAATGAGCATTAAGGGAACGCTCTTCGTCAGAGGGACCATTTCCCTGCCCGATGCCCGCTAGTTCCCTGCTTGAAAGCCACGTATCCAGAGTGCCTGCCAAGCTGCGCGGCTGTGACTGCCATTACAGCCGCGCACCCTTCTTCTAAAACCCAATCAGCATTCAGTTTAGGTTCGTTGACAGCAGTATTACGCTCAACTAATATCGATCTCTACAATCAAGCCGAGCGATAAGAGCCGTATGTCTAAAACTAAAGAGAGTGCTGGCCCATACCAGCAAGAAGTTGAGCGCTGGTCTGAGGAAACTCTGCGGCCGATCCTTGCCAAACATCCCGAGGTGAAGGAACGCTTTGAGACTGTTTCACTGGAGGAAGTTGAACGCCTTTACACGCCTGCCGACGTCGAAGATTTAGACTTCAGTCGCGACGTCTCCTTTCCTGGTGAGTTTCCCTACACACGCGGCATTCATCCCACCGGTTATCGCGGCAAAATCTGGACAATGCGCCAATTCGCCGGGTTTAGTACTCCGGAAGAAACGAACGCGCGATTTCGCTATCTGCTGAAACAGGGGCAGACCGGTCTGTCAGTCGCCTACGATCTGCCAACGTTGATGGGCTACGACGCTG
>JBKPNP010000699.1:0-8694 GCA_046732775.1 Acidobacteriota bacterium | reverse complement strand
CCGTGATTGTGATTCTCAGCATCCTGCTTTTCGGGCGGTTTTTTACCTAGCTCGAAGGGGCTGCATGCTCCCGCGCGCCGCAATCTCAAAATCAACTTTCTTGAAACTGAATGGGCTGTTGCGTCCTACTGCGCACTTCATTTTGGCGCTGGTTTGCGCTCTCACCACGGTCTGCATCCTTCATGCTCAGGAACCCATCACGCCAGATGACGTCGTAAAAGTTGATACGAAGCTACTCGTTTATCCGATCCGAGTTCGGGACAAACGCGGCGGTGCGGCCACCGTACTGACGGATCGCGACCTGACTTTAAAAGACGACGATCACGTTACTGCCGGTCTTTACCTTTACGCCGGCGTCGATAGTCTCTCGCTCGTCTTCGCTCTCGATCAATCCGGCAGTCTGCGGAACATCATCGCGCAACAACGCGCCGCGGCGATTGCTCTAGTTGACCGTTTCGGCGACCGATCCCAGGCGGCCGTGATCCGTTTTGCCGAGAAACCGCTTCTCGCTGTTCCGTTCACGCGGGACAAGACGATCGCAGCGGCGGCTTTTTCATTTCCGGTCAAGCCGAATCAACACACGGCAATATTCGATGCGGCCGCAGCGGCTGTTAACGCATTCACCGGGCTACAGCGGCGACAGTCGGAACGACGCATCGTGATCCTAATCAGCGACGGACTCGACAATGCGAGCGCGACCAAACCTGACGCAATAATCAAATCTGCATTCGAAAAACAGATCTCGTTTTATGTGATCCACCTGCCTTTATTTGAACCGCGCGACGGTCGCCTGGCGGTGCGTCCAGCAGCAAAGGGTTTTCGCGACCTCGCGGAAAAAACAGGCGGGAAATATTTTTTGGCCGGTGATGCAAAATCAGCCCTAGTCGGCGAAAGAGGCGGGATTGATTTGACGCCGATATTCGCGGCTATTGAAGATGACCTGCGTAGTCAATATTTGCTGGGTTGGTATCTCGCGGCCACCGCAAACGACGGTCGCAATCACCGATTCTCTATTAGCATGCCGCGTGGTGTTGAATACCAGTTTGGCAATTACAAGTTTTCGCGGACCCACGAGTTTTTCTTCATGACAGATCCAAAAGCGCCTCTGAAGTAGATTGCAACGACCGTCGCGTGTGACGCAGTTTGCTAAGCGTGCCTGGGTGACGGTGAGGTCATTACACGTGCGGTGGCGGGTGGGTACTATTCTTTGCGGCTCGCCAGTGAGCAACACCCGTCCCGCTACTGCGAACGGTACTGCCCTCATGCCACAAAGCGGCCTCAACCAATGAGCATCAGTCGCACGCTCGCTTGCGTCGTCTCGTCCAATTCGGTAAACAATACCCTTCGAAATCTGACAGTCAAATACTTCTAAACTCGACATGCCCGAAAACCAGGAACTCGGCCTGCGAAAGATTCGACGTGCACTCATAAGCGTGTCGGATAAAACTGGAATTGTGGAGTTTGCTCAGAAACTCAAGCAATTTGGCGTAGAAATCATCAGCACCGGCGGGACGGCCAAGGCGTTGCGCGAGGCTGGAATCGACGTATTAGACGTTTCCGACATCACGGGTTTTCCCGAAATGATGGACGGCCGCGTGAAGACGCTTCATCCGAAAATTCACGGCGCGTTGTTGGGCATTCGCGGAAACGCGGATCACGAATCGGCCATGCGCGAACACGGCATCAGCCCAATCGATCTCCTCGTCGTCAATCTCTATCCATTTGAAAAAACCATCGCTCAAGAGTCAGTCACCGCCGAAGAAGCTATTGAACAAATCGACATCGGCGGGCCGGCGATGATTCGTTCTGCCGCAAAGAATTTTCACGACGTGGCTGTGATCGTCGATCCTGACAGTTACGAACCGACGCTGACCGAATTGACAGAACAACAGGGTTCGTTAGCGCTCGATACGCGCGAACAGCTGGCGTCTCTGGCTTTTGCCAGAACGGCAGCTTACGACAATACGATTGCGGGCTTCTTTCGCAAGAGACAAAGCAGCGGTAGTGACACCATTCCGGAGTCGGCGCTCAGTTCGTTTGACGAGAACATTAGGCTTTCATTACTCAAGATGAACGACCTGCGTTACGGTGAAAATCCTCATCAGAGTGCAGCGCTCTATTTCCTCGAGACGCCGGAGGGGGCCGACTCCGGTGTAGCGCTCGCCGAGTTACTGAGCGGCAAAGAAATGTCGTTCAACAACTACGTCGATGCTGATGCCGCGTGGGCGCTGGTGTCTGACTTTGAGGAACTCGCCTGCGCGATAATCAAGCATACGAATCCGGCCGGCGCGGCCCTGGGCGCATCAGCTTCGGAGGCGTACCGGCGGGCGCTGGCGACGGATCCGACCTCCGCGTTTGGCGGCATTGTGGCCTTTAATCGCGCTGTCGACGAAGCAGCCGCGCGCGCCGTCATCGAGATATTCACCGAGGTCATCATCGCTCCCGAGTTCGAAGCGGACGCTTTGGAAATACTGAAGTCGAAAAAGAATCTGCGGGTCTTGAGTGCCCGCGTTGGCGCTGCAAACGGCTTTGAGTACAAACAGATTTCCGGAGGCATGCTTGCGCAAACGCGCGATACGCATCAGCTGCAGCGCTCGGAATTGAAAGTAGTGACCAGGCGCGCACCCACTGAAGACGAAATACGTGATTTGCTTTTCGCCTGGACAGTCTCAAAGCATACGAAGTCGAACGCGATCGTTTATGCACGCGACCGTCAAACCGTCGGCGTCGGCGCGGGTCAGATGTCGCGGATAGATTCGGTGAAGATTGGAGCCATGCGCGCACAGCTTCCGGTGAAGGGCTCAGTGCTCGCCTCTGACGCGTTCTTTCCCTTCAGGGACGGGCTTGACGAGGCGGCGAAGCACGGCATCACCGCAGTAATCGAACCCGGCGGCTCGATGCGCGACGCGGAAGTGATCGCTGCCGCTGACGAACACGACATCGCCATGGTATTTACGGGCATCCGCCACTTCAAACACTGAACCACGGACACCGGCTTGCTCTTTAGTTCCGAGTTATCGATACTGCGAAACCTATGCTGCAAAACAAAAACGGAATCATCTTCGGCGTTGCGAACAAACGCTCGATCGCCTGGGCGACAGCGCAGGTGTTGCACGAGGCGGGCGCGCGTTTAGCTTTCACCTATCAGGGCGAGCGACTAAAAGAAAATGTCGAACAACTAACGGCCGAGGCGATGCCCGGGTCGCTGTTGATTCCCTGCGACGTCGCGAAACAAGAGGAAGTCGACGCGACATTCAAACGGGTCGGCGACGAGTTTGGCCGGCTGGATTTCCTAATCCATAGCATCGCGTTCGCGCCGCGCGAGGCCCTGTCGGGTAGTTTTGTCGACACCAGCCGTGAGGCGTTTCTCACAGCGCTCGAGATAAGTGCTTACTCACTTCCACAACTGGCACGCGCCGCGAAGCCGTTAATGACTGAAGGCGGCAGCATCGTTTGCATGAGCTACTACGGAGCCGAAAAGGTGGTTGAAGGTTACAACGTGATGGGAGTCGCGAAGGCTGCGCTCGAAACCAGCACGCGCTATCTTGCAAACGATCTCGGTCCCAGCAATATTCGCGTGAACGCTATCAGCGCTGGGCCGATCCAGACGCTGTCTGCTCGCGGCGTTGCAGATTTCAGTTCCATGTTGAAACACGCAGCTGACAAAGCTCCCTTGCGACGTAACGTCGATCCGCGGGAAGTCGGCAACACCGCACTATTTCTCTGCAGCCCCATGGCGTCCGCAATTACCGGCGAAGTGATTTACGTCGATTGCGGTTACAACATCATGGGAATCTAGAACATAAGTTTCGAGTTCCGAGTTTCGAGTTCCGAGTTCAGATTTTGGAAACTTGACTTCAGGTGCTCCGAATCACGGGGACTCAGGCGTCAGGATTCAGAACTCGAAACTCAGAACTCGAAACTCGAAACTTTAGTTTTTTCGGAACTCGGAACTCGAAACTAGAGTTTTTTCGGAACTCGGAACTCGAAACTAGTTTTTATTATGGACGACCCTAATTCCAAAAACCCACCACCGGGAACCACTCAGGACGAGCAACTGCTCGAGAGTCCGGGACCGGATGAGTTTACCCACACCGACACCTGGCGCGTGTTTCGGATCATGGGCGAATTCGTCGAGGGCTTTGACGAGCTCGCAACGCTCACGCGCGGTGTTTCGATCTTCGGCTCTGCGCGCACCAAGCCCGACGATCCGCAATATAAACAAGCTCAGGAGACAGCGGCCGAGCTAGCCCGCGTAGGTTTTGCCGTAATCACCGGGGGCGGACCCGGCATCATGGAAGCGGCAAACAAAGGCGCCTTTGAAGCAGGTGGCATTTCGATCGGCTGCAACATCGAGTTGCCGTTTGAACAAAACTCAAATCCCTATCTGACACACGGCTTGAAGTTCAAATACTTCTTCGTCCGCAAAATGATGTTCGTCAAATATAGCCTGGGGTTCATTATTTTCCCGGGTGGCTTTGGCACGCTCGACGAACTTTTTGAGGCGCTCACCTTGATTCAGACCAAGAAGATTCGAAACTTTCCCGTGGTGCTGGTGGGATCGGCTTACTGGACTGGGCTGATCGACTGGGTGCGCGACTACGCGTGGAAGGAAGGTAAGGTCACGGACGCGGATCTGCGGCTGCTACACGTAACGGATTCGCCGGCTGAAGTTGTCAGAATTATTGTCGAAAGCCAGGGTTCACTCGGCGTGGAAAATCGACTTACCGCAGAAATCGCCGAGGTTTATCCGCAAACAGAACGGACTTAGTCTGTCCTGTCCGCTGTAGTCTTGATCAGCCAGTCCAAGTACGGGCTCGAACCCTCTGTTATCGACACCGCGACAATCTCCGGCGTGTCGTAGCTGTGAATTCTACGAACCTCCGCTTCTAACTCGGGAAACTTCCGACGCGTCGTTTTGCCGATCAGCAAAATCTCCGGCTGTCGCTCAATCTTTCCTTGCCAGCGATAAATTGATTCAACCTCCGGCAGGATCTGAATGCAGGCTGCGAGACGATTCGTTACGAGTGTCTCTGCCAGCAGTCGCGCCTCTTCCCGGTTGGGGGCGGTTATGAAAACCACGATAGGATCGTAGGAACTCATGGAAGGAAAGTTTTGATTTCCGAGTTCCGAGTTCAGATGATGCAGGTACCGTTGAATTTTGGGTGACAATTTAGATTAATGAACGGATGGACGAGCAGCCTTCGTGAGACAAACTCTGAACTCTAAGTCGAAACTCTTTTATTCGTCGTCGCCGGTGCCGCCAGTGAGCGGTGTGGTGTCGGCGCCAAAGAACGAGGCGTAGATTTCTTGCGCCCGATCAAAATCGCGTTCATCAACGAGGATGGTCGCGCCTGGCGACGTGGCGGACAGCAGCGGCGAGAAAGCATCGGAGCCGCCTGACTGTACGGCAGACCGAATATTATTCTGCGTCAGGATATCGTTGACCATTTCCGCTTCGGCGGGCGAGCCGAGATGGTGGAGCGGCAGAAATTTCGCCTCACTCGAGTCGTGTGCCGACGTTTCCGCAGTCAGTCGTTTGACCAACGTTGAGCCGTCATCAGGGCAGGTGGCGACGCCCGCTTCGTATTCTGATTCGCAAACCGGACAAAACATACTAATTACCTCGGACTTTGGTTTTTGATCCTGGGCCTTTCGGCTTGTGTTTGGCGCTTCGAACTTAGATAAGAAGATTAACGTGCCACGCTCAAAGTACAAAGCACAAAGTTCTAAGCTCTAACGAATAGTTCCGGCCGCTCGTTCAAATGGAATCTCTTCGAAATAAGTCATCTGCTTGAAGGTGCGAAAGCGTTCGTTGATCTCGTCGTGCGTCAGCCGGCGAACTCGCTCCGTGCCAAACTCCTCGACGTTGAACGACGCCATCACCGAACCAAAAATCATCGCGCGCCGCATCGCGGCTTCATCCAGTTTTTCCTGGCTCGAAAGGTAACCCATGAAACCGCCGGCAAAAGTGTCGCCAGCGCCGGTCGGGTCAAAAACCGATTCGAGCGGGTACGCAGGGATCGCAAAATATGAATCCTTCGTAAAAAGCGCGGCGCCGTATTCTCCTCGCTTTACGATTAACGCCTTCGGGCCCCACGACAGGATCTCTCTGGCTGCTTTAATCAGATTGGGTATTTCGGTCAGCTGCCGGGCTTCGGCGTCGTTGATGATGACCAGATCCACGCCTTTGATTGTTTGCAGCAGTGAGTCGCGAGCTGTGTCGATCCAAAGGTTCATCGTGTCGAGCGCGACCAGTTCCGCACTAGGGACCTGTTCACGCACGCCGCGCTGCAAGTCAGGCTGAATGTTGCCAAGAAACACGAGCCGGGCATTCTTCGAAGCATCTGACAACTTCGGTTGGAAATCTGCAAAGACGTTCAGGTGTGTGTCGAGGGTATGGGCAACATTCAGATCGTACTCGTAGCGGCCAAACCAGCGAAATGTTTTGCCGTCCGCAACCTGTTCAAGATCTGAAGTGTCGATGTGATGTTCGTCGAACACTTTGCGGTCGGAAGCTTCAAAGTCACCGCCCACAACACCGACGATGCGTACGTCCGTAAAATAACTGGCCGAAATTGAGAAGTGGGAAGCGGAGCCTCCCAACATTTTTTCACACTTACCGAATGGCGTTTCGACCGCGTCGAACGCTACCGAACCAACAACGAGAAGAGACATTTTTTAGGTTTCGTTTTCTTTGGATTTGATTGCCTGGTAAAGCTGTCGAACTATGGATTGGTAGCGGCCGGCTCAACCGGACCACCCAGCGCTGCCAATTGCGTCTTCGCCTGGCTGAGAAAACTGCTGTTGGGATAACCGGAAACCAGCCGGGAAAAATATACTCGCGCATCCGCGCGCAACTCTTCCGCAGTTTTGTGTTTGGTCTCCTGCTTCTCGTTGGCGAGCATACCGTTTGGCATGACTAATTTCGTCTTTTGCCTGCCGCCGGTCGCAGCGAGACGCAAGCTGCTTTCGCCTGCAATGAACAACACTTCATCCATCTTGGCGAAATTTGGATTGCCCTCGTCGATCTCTTCACAACGGTTGAGAGCCGCCTGATACGCCTTCTTCAATTTAAAATAGTGACGAGCAACCTCCAGATTATGGAGTGAATCCTTTTCCAGATCGGCGTCTCGGATCGTGGACGGATCAGGACCTGTCTTCGCCTTTCCCTGCCCAAACGACGGAGCGGTCAGGCCGATCAAAATCAGTAATAACGCAAAACTTCTTTTCATAATTCCCTTCCAATCAAGCTATCGATGAGGCGCATGTGCGGACCTTTGATGCAACTCGGCACTACGACAGCGCATATTTTCCAACAATCGCGTCGAGTTTTTTTCGCGTTTCCGCAGGCCACAAATGTGGTGCGGTAAAAATCGCATTTTTCAGTGCCGTTCCACATTTACAAGTGCGTTCTTTGCCGCCGGTTTGGCGGACAGCTCCTTTGATAATCAGCTGCGCATTACGAACATTCTTGTTCAGATACTCAATAACGGAATCGGCGGTGACGGCGTCGTGTCCCGGATGCCAACAATCATAATCGGTGACGAGCGCGAGTGTCGCGTAACAAATCTCTGCTTCGCGCGCCAGCTTGGCCTCCTGCAGATTTGTCATGCCGATGACGCTCATGCCCCAGGAACGATAAACTTCCGACTCGGCCTTCGTCGAAAAAGCAGGTCCTTCCATGCACAGATACGTGCCGCCGCGATGCGTTTTGACGTCAGTCGTCTTACATGCGTCTTCAAGCACGTCGCCGAGCTCAGAACAAACCGGATGCGCAAAAGCCATGTGCGCCACAATGCCTTCGCCGAAGAAAGTTGATTCACGAGCACGCGCCCGGGTTCGATCGAAAAACTGATCCGGAATAACCATGTCGAGCGGCGCATATTGTTCCTGCAACGACCCGACGGCTGATGCCGACAAGATTCGTTCTACGCCGAGCAGCTTCATCGCATAGATGTTCGCGCGAAACGGCACCTCGGTCGGAGTGAAGCGATGGCCCCGGCCGTGACGCGGCAGAAACGCAACGCGTTGGTTTTCGAGCGTCCCAACGATGAAAGCGTCAGACGGCGGTCCGAAAGGAGTTTGAATTTCGATCTCCTCGATGTCTTCAAGTTCTGACATCTGATAGAGGCCGCTGCCCCCGATGATGCCGATGCGTACTGGTTCCATTAGTTATGTTCTACGCCTTTGAGATTGAAATCCGCGTGTTCAGTTCATTTCAATTGGAACTGTCGTGAGCTTTCCGTTGTCCTCCTGAATCCGGCACAACGGCGCTTCAGGATCGTGGTAGAACAGGCAAGCCCAACCCTCGCGTGCGGCCTGGGGCAAAAGCCTTTTCTTTACCTCGAGTGTTTCTACCGGATACAGGTCGTAACCCATGATCCAGGGAAACGGCACGTGCGCGCGCATTGGTACCAGGTCAGCGAAACCAAACACCGTCTCGTGTTCACTGGTCAAACGCCAACACTGCATCGAGCGATTGTGACCAGCGTACGTTTCCATTCGCAGTCCGGGAACGACTTCGTAATCGGCATCCTGCATCTGCAACTGGCCACTGTCTAACAAAGGGCGCCAGTTTTCCGGCAAATAACTCGCGCGGTCCCGTTCAGACGGCGACTCTGCGTGTTCGACTTCCGCTCGCGAAATGAAGTATCTCGCATTCGGAAACGCCGGCACTGCCTGGCCCTGCGC
>JBKPNP010000698.1:0-3997 GCA_046732775.1 Acidobacteriota bacterium | reverse complement strand
TTATCACTCAGATTCTGATCGAACTATCGGGGCGTCGCGACAATCGCGGCGCCTCTTTTTTTTAACTCATCACTCATCACTCATCACTTCTTCAGTACCCTTCCGTATGCTGACGTAGCCATTCCTCCAGCTCCTGTTCCGTAGGTTCGCGGCCTAAATCCTCGCGCAAGCGCTGATGCAGGTACTCATGTTCAGCCTGGGCGATAGCTTTCAGCTCAGTGGAACTCGATGGTTCCGCAGCTTCCTCTCGCTCATCTTCAAGATTCATCAGTTCTATCTCGCGACGGTCGAGCGACATCTCGATCGCCAGCCGTCCACTTTCTGCAGTGATAACAAAACGTCTGTTTACGCCTGACTCAAGAAACGCGACTTCCGTAATCGCGCCCAAATCGCTCGCGCGTTCCATCACCGACGTCATCTGGAGCGAGCCCTTGAGTAGTAGATCTGTGTCTGCCTTTATTGCTTGTTTTCGCTCTGCGTCCAGATCGAGTTCGTTGATTGCGACTGGATGCGGCAACAATCCCATCTCGCCGTCGAGAAATATCGTCCAGACGAAGCCGATGTCCAGCAAAATATACAACGCTTCGTCGAAAACAAAACTGCCCAGCAGGGTCGCGTCCAGAACGTGAGCAATGACGTGATCCTGATGTGTGTTCGTTTGTCTGGGAATCCAGTTGGCTGTGACGCTTGGCTCCGGCATCGAGAGGTAGCGTATCGCGGATTGTGCGCCGGAGAAAACTAATCGAGGTAGTGCGCGCCCATTTGTGCGCGCAAACTGTCGGGTACGACTTTCCAACTAGCGTTGGACAAAAGGTGGGTGTTGAACTCGGAGGTATTGATACGCACCACACGCCAGTGCATAAGTTTCTCTTCATAGAGCCAACGGTAGATAGGTCCCTTGCCGCGTTGGCTATAGAAAATATTACTCACAATGCCGCTATTATCCGTCGTCGTTACGCCCACATCGGTGACGTCGATGGGGTTAACGAAAACGCGCAGACCGCTCATAGCCGTGGACATATTGAGTTCCTTAATCCAACCCGACGCCGAGAACTGGTTGCGGCTCCAATGCCGCCTTCTTAGTGAAACTGACCAGTCCCCGCTTCACTTCTTCGAGGGCAATGCTGGTGTTTCTTTTCCGCGTGAGCGAAGCTTCCACGCGCGGCTTTGATCCGTGCAGTAACTGCTTCGTTCTCAGTCCCGCGATGATGATTAGACGAAAACGAGAATCGATTCCGGGCCAGGTCCCTTCAGTGGCGACGCCCGTCTGAATTTTTTCCGTAACTTTTTGAGAACTGCTCACGAGTTTCTTCCCTCTTCCGACTGATTAGGTCTTAGGCAGACGTGCTCACAATATCCTGAGAATGATTAAAAGCGCAGGAACCGCTAAACCGGCAATGACAAATAATTGCAGCCAATTCATCGCCGACTTCTTGCAGTTTGGACAGCGAAATCTCCAGAGCGCCAATATCCGGCCACAGTGATCGCATGACGAAATCATAGGGCCCGACTTTCCGGTCCCCCGCCGCGCTTTGCGCCGCTGGCGATCAAGTGCTCTAACTGCTTCACGTCAAACGCCTGGCCGCGGTTCAACTTACGCAACGGATCTGAGATCAGCCAAAAACAAGCCTTGCCTTCATCCGTAGTACACAGATTTTTTAATGCAACCGCATCGAGCTCGACGGGCCTGAAGCATTCCATGCTTGCATCGAACGAGCGAGCCACCATCGCGTCGCTGGAGGTATGAAAGATTGGCACCCGAAAACTTCCCTTGTCATCCAGCGCGAACCAATCTCCATTCGCTCGCTGCATTGCATACAAGATAGTCATAGTGTCACCCTACAGCAGCAATGACAATATGTCAAATGCAGGATATACTGCACATAGACAATATTTGCTGTATGTGGTAAATAATCACCGTTGGTGCTGAGACTATGATTGAGATTCGAGTTGATCAATTACTCGCCGAGCAGGGACGAACCTTCTACTGGCTCGCCAAGGAGACTGGCATCAGTCACACTACTCTTTGGCGCCTGAAGAAGGACAAAGCCCTCGGTATCAATTTCGACACTCTGGAGAAAATTTGCCTTGCTCTGAAATGCGTCCCGGGGGACGTCCTGAGTGTTACTAAACCAGGAAAGCCGGCGAGGAAGGCTGCCGCAGCTTTGCGGGGAAAGAAACGGTAATGAATCAAGATAAGCCTTTGTCAGTTCGCTTCATCGATGTGGAAACTGACGTTCGTCTGGAGTTAAGCAACCACTCCGACTACGCGCTCAAGAGCGTTGAAATCCTGACGGTATTTCTAAAGAACGTGGAGCCCGACCGGCCTTCGCAGGCGCACATTAGGTTTGACGAGGTGAGTTCTATCAGTGCCAAACAAAATGTGATCGTGCGCCATAAGACCTGGGTGGACGGAAGAGTAGTGGATGCCGGCGCTGATCTGCTCGCGAGGCTAAAAGTGATTTCCGGAGCGACGAACCCGTACGTACTCGATATCTCGTGGCAAAATCCGGAAGGCAAGACGCGATTTCAACGAATACCGGTTGGACATTAGAATACGCAAGCAGCTTTCGGGAGAAGAGTGAATGTTAGTTTGTGAGTTTTGTTTGCAGTACAAGCAAAGTGGTGAGTGCGCACTCGGCCTCAAGATTCCGAAGAGCATGACCTGCCGCGAGTTTGGGCCGACGCTTGAAAAATTCTGCTCGAACCCCAAAGACTTCGTCGATCCAAAACAGATTCTGCAGATGGCCACTTACTTCGGCATCAAGGGGCCTGAACTCAAGAAGATCAAGGTAATGGCTGCTACCGCAGAAACCAGTCGCGTTTCAATCCTCGCAGAGCCCACAGACTTCGTCAGCTAAAACAATACGGACCTGCAGAGTCAATTGCTTTGCAGGTCCGTATATTTTTTACTGGTTGCCCAGTGACGTTAGTTGCCGTTCAAACCGTCGTAGTAACCGTTCTCATAGCCGGCGCGATAATAGCGACGATAAAGCTCACGGTCTCCAAGTCTTGAGCTGTAGTCGGTGGTCGCTTCGCGATACTTGCTGTTGTTACGGAAGTCTTCGGGACGATTGTTACTGCGGTCGTTGCGTCCTTCTTTAATGCCTTCGTTATAACCAGCATTCAGCGCCGTCTGACGAAGATCAAAGGAGCCGCCGTAGTTGTCATAACGATCCCAGTTACGACCACGTCGATTGTTGGCGTCCCAATTACCGTCGCGATTGCGGTCCCAACGACGATTGCCGCGGTCCCAATCATTGTTGCTACTGCGATTCCAGACTCCGTTGTTGCTTGCGTTGTCGAAACCGCCAGGGTTGAACCCATCTCTGAATCCAACTTCATAAGCCTCACGAAAATATCGGCGATAGATTTCGCGATCGCCGAGACGTGAACTGTAATCTTTGGTTGCTTTGCGGTAAGCGTTTGAATCCGCGTAGTTCGTGTTCCGATTTCTGGAACGAGCAGCGGTACCGTCTTTCAGACCTTCGTTGTAACCCGCGTTTAAAGCGGTCTGGCGAAGCTGAAAAGAACCGCCGTAGTTGCCGTAGTTGTCCCAGTTCCTTCCACGACGATTGCGGTCATATTGTGCCTGCGCCGTAGAACCTAAACCTATGCCAAAAATGAGCAATAGTGACCAGACAACGGCCACGCCCCATCTCACCTGTGTATTATTTGTTTTCATACTTACTCCTTTGTTTCCCTGCCGAGCAACTGCTATTCCCAAGAGTCTTTGCTTCAGCGCGATTAACGCTCTGCGCGTTTAAACTGTCGCATTCGGATGTTGATGGCCTCCCAATCATTCCTGGTCGCAGTTGCAGCGTGGCCCTTCTGCGTAAGGCACCACCTCTTAACGGGTCTTACTCGGTTACCGTCTGCATAAGAAATTGACTAAACAAGTTATCTTTGAGAGTACCGCTTGATAAGCTTTGCATCTCTGCCTCGGTGGTCGAGGCCCTGGCCGTAGCGATGAGAGCCAAAATCTTTTCGATTAAAC
>JBKPNP010000697.1:0-1797 GCA_046732775.1 Acidobacteriota bacterium | reverse complement strand
ACGCCTATTCCTAAAAACGGCGAGAAGGACACTAGTAAAGGCAATGGTCTGCACCTCGGCCTGACGCTCGCTGAGTTGACCCAACAACTGATCACTGACAAGCACCTTGCGGGAGTCCGCGGGCTTTACGTGAAGGAAGTGGATCCGAGCGGCCTTGCGGCGGAAGTGCGGGGCGCCGGCGGCACGCAGGCGCTGAATGAGGGCGACGTGATTACCCGGATTAACCGCGTTCCGGTCACAACACTCGGCGACTTTCAACGCGTTATCGGCAGCTTGAAACCAGGTGACCCGATTGTGCTGCAAATCTCGCGTTACGTCCGGGATCGCATAACCACCAGGATCGTTCAATTCACTTATCAATAACAGTTTCGGTTTCGAGTTCCGGGTTTCGAGTTAACCGAAAACCCCAGCTCGAAACTTGGAACCCGAAACTCGAAACTCGAAAATGGCTCAAGCAAAAAAGGCAATCGCAAAAAATAGCTCGAAGCAAACTTCGAGGGTCTCGCCGCGCGCGTCAGTCAAAACCTACAACAACTACATTGGCGGCAAGTGGGTTCCCAGTGCGTCCGGTGAGGTTTTCGAAAACCTGAACCCGGCGGACACACAGGACGTAATCGGACGTTTTCAGCTTTCAACGAGTGACGATGTAAACGCCGCGGTAAACGCTGCGCAAAATGCTTTCGAAGGCTGGCGCAGCATGCCCGCGCCGAAGCGTGCCGAGATTCTCTTTCGGCTTGGCGAAAATCTCATCAGCAACAAAGACCGCTACACCGCCGACATGACGCGCGAAATGGGGAAGGTGCTGAAAGAGGCGGGCGGTGATGTGCAGGAAGCAATCGATTGCACTTACTACACCGCCGGCGAGGGCCGGCGACTGCACGGCTTCACTACTCCCGCGGAAATGCCGGACAAGTTTGCGATGTGCGTGCGACAGCCGGTTGGTCTGTGTGGTCTCATCACGCCCTGGAATTTCCCGATGGCAATTCCGTCGTGGAAATTAATTCCGGCGCTGGTTTGCGGCAACACCGTCGTCATCAAACCCGCTGAGGATACGCCGCTTTCAACCTACAACCTGGTCAAGGCCTGCGAAGAATCGGGCGTACCCCCGGGTGTCGTAAACCTGGTGACCGGATACGGTGAAGATGCGGGCGCGCCGATCACGAATCATCCGGCGCTGCGTTTGATTTCGTTCACCGGTTCCACGGAAACCGGTCGCATCGTGGCCTCCGCCTGTGCCGACCGTAACGCGATTTGCTCGCTCGAGATGGGCGGCAAGAATGTCATCATCGTGATGGATGATGCCGATATCGACCTCGCGATCGAAGGCGCGCTCTGGGGGGCATTCGGAACGTCGGGACAACGATGCACCGCCTCGTCCCGCCTCGTCGTTCACAAGAAAGTTTATAAACAGTTTACCCGGAAACTCGTGGAGCGAACGAAAGCGCTGCGGATCGGTAACGGCGCAGATCCAAAGACCGACGTTGGTCCTGTCATTAACGCCGACGCCGTCAAGAAGATCATGCGCTACATCGAGATCGGCCGCGATGAAGATGGCGCCACGCTCGCGTGCGGCGGCAAACGTTTGACGAAAGGCGATTACGCCCGCGGCTACTTCATCGAGCCCACCGTTTTCACCGATGTGGCGCCGGACATGCGGATTGCCCAGGAAGAAATCTTCGGACCGGTGACCGCTGTGATTCCCACGAAGTCGCTCGACGAAGCGGTGGAGATCGCGAACGGCGTCCGCTATGGTCTGTCGGCAGCGATTTATACGAGTGACGTGAATCGCGCCTTCCG
>JBKPNP010000696.1:0-3921 GCA_046732775.1 Acidobacteriota bacterium | reverse complement strand
ACCAGCAACTGCCGCACGATCTGCCAGCGACTTGCGCCCAGCGCCATACGAATCGAGATTTCTCGCTGGCGGTCAAGCGAACGCGCGAGCATGAGGCTGGTCACGTTGGCGCAGGCAATCAGCAGCACCAGCGCAACCGCGCCAAACAAAATGAAGAGCACCGGCTTTACATTCCCTACCACCTGTTCGTAGAGGGACGACAAACCGACTCCGGTGCCCGTCGTTTGTGGGTACTGTTGCTCCAACCGCGCCGCAATGCCGTTGAGGTCCGCTTGCGCCTGCGCAGGAGTGACGCCTGGCTTGAGTCGCGCGAACGCGCGCAGGTAACCCGTCTTCCGTAGCGTGGTCAGATCGACTTCGGAGTGGAGCTGCCAATCCGGCACCACTCGATGCGGGTTCACCCAAATCTGATAGGTATCGTCCTG
Source organism: Acidobacteriota bacterium (assembly GCA_046732775.1). Classification (GTDB taxonomy): domain Bacteria; phylum Acidobacteriota; class Blastocatellia; order Pyrinomonadales; family Pyrinomonadaceae; genus PSRF01. Next base: position 3,496 of record JBKPNP010000696.1, on the reverse strand, counting down.
GAAGTTTGGCGCCATCACGCCGACTATCGTGACCGGCTCACCGCTGAGAGCGATCGCTTTCCCGATCACGTTCGCGTCCGAGGCAAAGCGATTTTGCCAATAGCTGTAACTGATGACCGCGACGCGCGGTGCGCCCGGTTTGCCGTCCTCAGCCTGCAGTGCTCTTCCCTGCTGCGGTTCCACGCCGAGCAAAGAAAAGAAATTTGCGGTAACAATCAGACCGCCCACTTGCTCGGGTTCGCCGGCGCCCGTCAGCGTGAAGGCCATCAGGCGATAGGCGGCCATTCCGCTAAACGATTGGTTCTGCGCCTGGTAGTCGAGAAACTCAGCGGGCGAGAAATTGGAATGCTCCTGGCTCGCTTGCGTCTCCCAGATAGAGACAAGTTGTTCCGGATCTTTATAAGGCAAGGGATGAAGCAGGACGCCGTTAACGATGCTAAAGATCGCTGTGTTAGCCCCGATGCCCAGCATCAATGCGATTAATGCAATCGCGGTGAACCCGGGCCGCTTGGCTAGACTCCTGAAGGCGTAGCGAATGTCTCTCAGCACGGTTTCCATGGCTTTACTCCGTTTTGCGTCGCGGTTTCGCATTTGCCCGCGCGGCTTCCAGGAACAGCTTGAAGCGCGGATCGGATCGGATGTTGACCAGATCGTGGTCCCAGCTGATGTCGCCCAGGGAGGCAAAACCGGTTTTGGTGGCGCGGGCGAGCCACTCGAACGCTTGGTCGACTTGATTCAGCATCGAGTAAGCGCAGGCAACGTTGTAGGCAGCGGTCGCCTTGTGATAGTCGAGTGTGAAGGCTTGTTTGAACGCTTCAATCGCGCGCGCGTGTTCACTCGAGTAGTGCAGGGCGTAACCCAAATTGGCCCAGGCACGACCGACATTTGGTTCGGCCTTCACGAACGACTCGTAAAGCCGGATCGCGGGAGCCCAACGTTCTTTTGAGTATTCCGTTCGCTCTTTGTGATTGAAATTTTCGTTGTCGTTGCGAAACTGAGACAGCGACAACTTGTCACTCAAGGTCTGAATTTGCGCGAAGCGCGAATGAGCGCGAAGATTATTTAGGTCGGGATCGTAGCGCAGTTTTTCCGGGCTATCGAAACCGGCGTAGATGGATTTTTCCAGCCAGCTGATTCCATTCTCGCGGTCGCCCTTCAGTGAATAGAGGCAAGCGAGGTTGTACATCGCGTTCTCAGGCCCGTCAGCGAGATAACCAACGCCTTTGAGCAAAGCTACTTGCGCGCGTTCAAAATCACGCAGCATCAGCATGCGTGCGCCGACGCGGGCCCAGTCTTCACCGTTCTGCGAAGCTTCGCGTTCGAGTCGGGCGTAATCGTAGTTCGCTTGCGACAGGCGATCGCGTTTGCCGTAACCCTGTTCGTCGCGAACGTAAAGATCGCCGGCCGGCAGACTAGCCCGCAGCTTCTTGAAGCGCGGATCCGTCCGCAGCGGATCGAGATCGGAATCGCTTGCGATGTTGTCCCACTGATCGAACCCGGCATCGACGGCGCGCTGCAACCAAACGAGCGCGTTGTCTTTGTCGTTGATTAGCGCATAGGCACAGGCGATGTTGTACATCGAAGTAGCCTTGCGATAACCGAGTGCGATAGCGTGTTTGAACGACTCGATGGCTTCGGGATGGCGGTCGGAGTTGTGCAGCTTATAAGCCCGGGCAAACCACTCTTCACCATCCCGCGGCGGCTCTTCCCTTTCCTGTTGTTTCGCCAGCGCCTGGTCTTTGTTCTGTGCAGACACGACTGATTGCGACGTCACGGTCGGCGTGGAAAGAACGCAGAACAAGAGCAACGAAACAAATCCGGCAAGTTTTTTGGTTGTCATGTTCTCTCCTTCAGGTCATTCGTATCTAAGGGCGACCAATGGATCGACTCTTGTTGCGCGCCGGGCCGGTATGAGGATGGCCAGGAACGCCACCAGGCTCAGCAGCAATGCGATCGCGGCAAACGTCAACGGGTCTCTTGGTTTGACTCCGAAAAGCATGCTCGTCAGGCTTTCGAGGTATTTCGTCAGCACGTATGCGGAGGCGAGACCGAGCGCCACCCCAATCACCGTCAAAACCATTCCCTGTTGCAAGACCATCCGCAGCACCTTCGCGCGGTTCGCGCCGAGCGCCATGCGAATGCCGATTTCCTGCGTGCGCTGCGAGACGGAATAGGCCATCACGCCATACAGCCCGATCGCCGCCAGCAGTTGGGCCACGATTCCGAACATGGTCAGCAACTTGGCAAACATTCGTTCGGACGCAAGCGTTTCATCCGCCTGCTCCACTTGCGTCTTGACCTCAGTAAGCGGCAGGTTGGGCTCGACCTCGTGCACTGCGCTTCTCATCGCCCCAGCGAATGCCGCGGGATCGCCAGTCGTGCGCACTTCGAACGTAACGGAACCCATTGAGCGCAATCGTTGGCCCCAGGGTAGGTAAGCCGTTGGCGGCGTATCGTCGCGTTGGCTCGTATATTTCGCGTCGCGCGCCATCCCGATGATTTCGAGCTCGCCGGGTTTCTCGTCATCCCAGCTGACTCGTTTGCCCACGGGATTTTCGTTTGGAAAATAGGCTTTGCCGAACGCCTGATTAACGATGATCACCGGCGGTGCGTGCGCATCGTCCTGAGCGGTGAAATTTCTCCCGGCCAGCAACGGAATCTCCATCGCCTGGAGGAAATTTTCGCGAACGTGGTGGAGGTGAACCTCTCCCTGACTGGCCAGCCTGCCGTTTGGAGCAAGAATCCCCGGCTTAAAAACGTTGGTGCTGGTTGCGCCCTGCGCGAGCAACGCATGACGAGAAAACGTTACATGCTGCACACCCGGAATAGCTTCCAGGCGAGCAAACATCTGTTGGTATAACTGAACAAGCTTCTCGTCCTGATAGCCAATCAAGTTCGGATCCACGCTAAAGAGCAGCAGGTTCTTCGCATTGAATCCGGTGTCAACGTGCCGCAAATTTTGCAGCGTACGTATCAGTAATCCAGCGCCGATTAACAGCAGCACGGAAACGGACACCTGCAATACAACCAGCGACCTGCTCAGGAGCGAACCGCCGGCTACCGTCGAGTTTCGTCCCGCGTCTTTTAGTGTGGGGGTGATATCGAATCGCGTGGCGCGGAGGGCCGGCACGATCCCAAAAACAATGCTGGTCAAAAGAGTGATAGCAATCGTAAAGGCAAGCACTCGCAGGTCGAGTCGCGGATTCAGTCCGGTCATGAAGCGACCGCCCCAGTCGGAAACGATGAACAGACTGTCTTTCACCCAAAGGGCGAATAGAATTCCGAGGCCGCCGCCGAGGGCGCCGAGCAAAATACTTTCCGTAAGGAGCTGACGCACCAAACGACTTCGGGCGGCGCCGAGAGCCAGGCGCACGGCAATTTCTTTGCGGCGTGACGACGCGCGCACCAGCAGCAGGTTAGCGACGTTGGCACAAGCAATCAGCAATACGAGGGCGACGACTCCAAATAACAATCGCAGCGGCCTCACGTAGCCGCG
>JBKPNP010000695.1:0-18668 GCA_046732775.1 Acidobacteriota bacterium | reverse complement strand
GCTGAGATCGTGGAACGTTGCAGGTCGGCCTCGCGTGCGATCTCCGCGCGCGAAATCGGTTCCCGCTCACGAATGTAGTTCAACACGATCTGGCGATTGATGTCGCGGATCGTATTCAGTCGCGCGGCCTGAGTCTTTCTTAAATCGAGTCGTCGCAAAAGATATTAAACGCTCCTATCGGGGGAGAGCTGGTGCGCCCGCATGATAACGCCGAAACGCTATTTTGGCGCGCCCTTACCCTGGGTGAGAGTCATGGTCTTGTCGATTTCGGGGACTGCAAATGTCTCAACGGCGCCGTTTGCCCAGTGAATCTCCAGCTTGTCGACCTTCGTTGCAGCGCCCAAACCAAAGTGCAGCGTCAGGTCGTTTTGCGAACAATAAACAGCGCCGCTGATCACGTCCAGCCGTTGTCTCATCTTTCCGGTAGTTAAGTAAGCGATGCTGCCAATGGCGTCCCTTGGCGTCTTCTTATCAACAGCTCCGAGCAGACGTAAATTTAACCAGTGACCAGCCGCGCTGCCGACGTTGCGCAGCACTGCAGGCTTTGCGTCGAGATTATTGATGACTAAATCCAGCCGCCCATCGCCGTCGAGGTCTCCCACGGCGAGGCCACGGCTGGGCCAGGCGGCGGCGAGTCCACTCTGTGGCGCGGCGCCGATTCGCTCAAACTTGCCGTTGCGCAAATTATGAAATAGCAACGGTTGCTCAGCGAAACTCGTGCCCCACTGATTTGAGTCCACGACCGGATAAACGTGACCGTTCACGACAAACAAGTCAGACCAACCATCGTTGTCGTAGTCAAAAAAGGTTGTGCCCCAGCCGAGAAATGGAATGGTTGGTTCGCCGAGTCCTGCCTGAAAAGTAACGTCGGTGAAATTTCCCTCGCCGTCGTTGCGGTAAAGCGTGTTCGAGTCGTCCGAAAAATTTGTGATGTGGAGATCGAGGCGGCCGTCGTTGTCGTAATCGCCGATGGCCAGGCCCATGCCCGCCTGCTCGCGTCCGTTTTCATTGAGCGCAACGCCCGACGGGTAGCCGACTTCTTCAAAGGTGCCGTCGCCTTTATTAATGTAAAGCTGCTTCGGCGTGGAGTCGTTGACCACGATCAAGTCGAGCAGCTCATCGTCGTCCGCGTGAACAAAGGCGGAACTGAACCCATAATATTTCTGCGGATCGTTGACGCCACTTTTCGCGCTGGCATCTTCAAAACTGCCGTCGGCCTTCTGGTGATAAAGCGTATCCGTTTCACCGGGCAAACCGCGTGGGCCACACATCACTGCGACGCCGCGAAACTGGCAGAAGTTTTGCCCGACCGCGCCGCTCTTTCCTGATTCCGCCGGACTCGGCGGCAGGTTATTGAGATCGAAGTCGACGTAGCCCGGAACGAAAAGATCCAGCCTGCCGTCGCCGTCGTAGTCGCCCCAACTTGGCCCCGTGCTCCAACCCTTACGCGCGACGCCCAGTTTCTCCGCGAGGTCTGAAAATGTGCCGTTGCCGTTATTGTGATAGAGCCGCGACACGCCGAAGTTCGTCACGTACAAATCGGGACGGCCGTCGTTGTCGTAATCCCCAACGGCCACGCCGCAGCCCCAACGATCGTTGGTGACGCCGGCCTTCTCCGTGACGTCTTCAAACTTCCAGTTGCCGAGATTGCGATACAGCGCCGAGCGCCCCGCCTTTTCCTTCCCGGCGAGCGCAGGCATTGTCGAACCATTGACGAGATAAACATCAGGCAGGCCGTCGCCGTCGTAATCGAAGATCGCGACACCGCCCGACGTCGTCTCAAAGATGTAATTCTTTTGCGGCGAGCCGGAGCGATGCCTGAATTCAGACAATGCGGTTTTGTCCGTTACGTCTTCAAATACGATTGGCGCTTTTGCGTCAGTGACGCCGACCGTCCGCCGCGATGAATAATTTATCGGCGCGCCGGTTGCGGCCCCACCTTGCGGGTCAGCTTTCTTCGGCGGAGTTTGCGCAATAGCGAACGAAGCTGCGAAGAATACAATCAGCGTTGATGGCAAAATACATCGCAGCCATCTCGGCTGACGAAATTCTCTTGGAAACATTTTCACGTTTTTCTGGATTGAATCGATTGCAGGCCCGAAGGCCTGGGCATTCGCCTTCGGAGTCTCGAATCCGACTCTTGTGCAAAGCCTAACCACCTAATTATCTAGCCGCGATCACCACGTAATTCTTGCCGCTGTAAAGGCGGATATCGTTACCGGCTTTGCTCATCATGAGCGGACGCGGGCGCCTGAGACCTTTGTCGCTGTTAGTCGAGACGGAGAGTATTTCATTACCCGCGAGGTCCAGCACATTTAGTTTTCCATCGTTGCTAAATCCAAAACCGTAGGCGCCGACGCCTAACTCGGAGCCGCCAATCGTAATCGGCGAATCGGTGATCAGAAATCCTTCGTACTTCGCGCGCAGTTCGGACGAATAGCCCGAAGTGTCAACCAGCCCGGCAATCACGTAACGATTCGAACCAAACCGCGCGGCCGCCGCATTGCGCATCTGCGTTGCCGCTGTCTGGCCCTGAAAATAAAAGCCCGGAGGAACTACGCGTGCGAGCTCTGCCGGGGCCAGGACAACCGCGCGGTCCTGCGCCACGACTGCGGCTGACAAGGAACACGTAAGCGCAAGCGTTATCAAAGCTGTCAGTGCGAAACGTTTCATTAGCAATCTCCTCCAGGATTATCGGCTATTGGGACCCGAGTTTATACACGGCAGTTTTCGGATTATAGGTCATCCAATCGAACCAGTAGTCGTTAAGAATCGCAACCTTCTTCAACTGTTTCCCCTGCAGTTCGCCGGACACGGCGTTGCCCTGGAAATCCCAAACGCTGCCCGTTTCCGCGTCAACCAGAGTAAACGCGTTCGCGTTCGGCTTGAGAAAAAATTCCAGCTTGCGGCCGTCGACAGTTCTTTCAAAGGCCCGCACGGATTGTTTGTCTTCGCCGATGACTATGAAAATCGGCACGCCATCGAGCTCATCAAGAATCAAATTCTGTTGACGCAAAGCGTCGAGTGGATAAGCCTTGGCTGCGTTGTTGACCCTCACGCCCACGACGAGCGCTCGCTGGTCGAGAACTTTGTCCGGGACGACCGAAGAAGTCACCGGCACTTGCGACATCCGCTGCTCCCAGTTCGCCGGCGCATACTTTCCCGCCTGCGCGATGTTTTCATCAGGCCGCAAAACTCGGCCGTTCGGTTGCTCCTGCGTCCATAACGCGAACGTCAATTCATCATGATAAACGGGCTTCAACCGCTGCCCCTTCATCGAGCCTTGAATCGCTTCGCCAGTCACTTGCTGCCACCACGATCCCGTTTCCTCATCGCGCATTATGAAATTCTGATTGTTGATGCCCGCAAGATGAAAGTGAAGCTGCCGTCCATTTACTGTCGTTTCCCACACCAGACCGGTGTGACAGAGCGTTCAATAAGTTGCAACTATCGGCGTGCCCCCGACCACGTCCTGAACCAAATGATGGTACGCCATCTGTCGAATCGGATACGCCGCGGCTTCGCCATTGTTCACCACTGACAACACGACATCGCTGTCTTCGACAAAGCGCGCCTCGCTTCCTTTCACGTAGCCGGCGTTGGCTAACGGATTGAACATCCACTCAAAGTGATTTTGGCGCGCAAACCAGGCAGCCAGGAGCAGCAAAAGCATGATCGCAACCAGTAAAGCTTTTTTCCACCATCGCCGCGTGCCGCTCCACAGCGAAGCCACGAGAAATAACCCGGCGGCAAAACTAAGTAGGGTTATCAACGGCGACCACAGTCGCAGCACAAAGGACAGCTGCACACCACGAGGCGTCTGCGGTTTAAAAGGCTGAATGATCATGACCGGTGCGATCACGATCGCTAACGCGACAACCGTGATCACGATCAGCGTGAGCACCTCGGCCCTTCGGCCAAAAAAGCGGACGGGTTTGTTATTGAGAGCAGCTTCACTCATGCGAAGTAAACTTGATGCGGGTTCAGATGACTAAACAATTTGTAGTTGACGACGAAAACAATAGCACATCGCCGGTCGTCCTAGGCCCGAAGGGCCGCCGGTTCAATAGCCACGCCCATGAGGCGTGGACACGACAAATGAATTCATGACTGAGCGCCGAAGGTGCGGTGGTTGAACTACTGTCGCACCTTCGGCGCTCCACCGTTGATAACTCTTTCCCACGCCCTGACGGGCGTGGCTATTGACTGACGGCCCTTCGGGCCTGAATCACATGTGTGATCGGTACAGAACAGACTCTTCTTCACGGACAAACTAATACTTTCGCGACAAGCAGGGTGGCCGAGGCTCGTACATTTCGAACGGCTATCGAGATGTGTGACTCTCGGCCTTTTCTTGTGTCACCGTCCCGAGGAACACCAGCTCATTTGTCCTGCAGACGAAGCCTGAATCCTATCCGTAGGAGTCGGGGTGGACCGAGTGTGATAACCGGCGTTCGACCGGTGAAGTATTGCCTGTCAAACACATTCTCCGCCGCGATGAAAATATCCGTCGAGGTCGTCAGGCGTCGTGAAGCAAAAGCGTCGAGCGTGAAATAACCCGGCAGGCGAAACGAATTTAGATCGTCGTCGAATTGCGAACTTGCCGCGCGCCCCTGTACGCCGATGTTAACCAGCGAAGGGTTTACGTATTGAGTTTGCAGCGTGAAATTGTGACGCGCCACTTGCGGAATCCGTAAACCCTCCAGCGCCGGGGTGCCGGGAAATTTCAGCACCGTCGAGTCCGCCAACATATAACCCATGGAAACCGACCAGTTTTTTCGCAGACTAAAATCACCCTCCAATTCGAGTCCACGTGCGCGCGTGCTCCCGAGGTTTCGCCGCTGACGTGTGATCAAATCAGGCGCCGTCGCGACGGTGACGTTTGCAATCGAGCGCGAAATTTGTGTCCAGAAAACTGAACCGCGTAATGAGAGGCGCCGGTCCGCAGTGTTCGCGCTAACACCGCCTTCCCCGCCCCAAAGCCGCTCCGCGCGCAACTGCTCATTCGCGAGCGTCAACACATTGCCGACCCGGAACGAACGATAGAGTTCGTTCAGTGTAGGCGCACGGAACGCGCCATATGACGACGCAAAGAGACCAAGCTGATCGTTTGGTTTGTATAGAACCGAAACCTGCGGACTTGTCGCGCGCTCGTTTCGGTCGGCGAAATTATTTACGACGGTGGGCGTGGCGCCGTTGATTGGGCGCGCATCGGAGTGAGCTTGATAATTTCGCCAGTTGTCTAAACGAGCGCCCGCGGTAACCGTGAGCTTAGGGCCGACCTTCACGATGTCCTTAACGAAGACGCCCCAATCGCGTTCGCGTCCGCCTGCCCCCAGAAACGACGTAGCGTGTCCCTGGACATAAGCGACCTCGTCGCTTGCGCCTCGCACTTCCCGCGCGTCGATCCCAAAAATCAAGGTCTGCCTGTCCCCGGCGCTCCGTGAAGATTGCAACGAGAGACCGCCGACCTGCGCGGGCACGCGCTGCAAGCGTGTCAACGTTTCCGTGGCGCGATTGCCGGCAATCGCGGAAAAGTTTTGATCCAGCAATTGCCGGCTTAAATAAACGCGCAACGCAATTGAGCCGAGGTAACCCAGTTGGGCGTTGGCGCCGCCACTCAGCTCGCGAATCAGCGTCGCATTCGTTTGCAGCGGCGTGCCGTTATGGCGTGTCTCCCTGAAGTACGCGCCGCGAAGGAACAGTTGAGTCGTCGGGCTCTGGTTATACGAAAGGCGAAGATTGATTGCCGCATGGCGTGAATCGACCGGCGTATCGATGGGCCCACGTTGCTGCTGCGGCACAACCACATAACCATCGGTGCTTTGCGATTCTCCCGCGATGCTGAAATCAAACCTTCTATACGCTGCCCCCGTGAAGAATGAACCGTCGAGCGCTTGCTGGCTGCCATAGGAGGCTTCGAGTTCGAGCAAGGGACTCGTAACGTCTTTCGTTATCATGCCGACCACGCCGCCTAACGCGGCACTGCCGTAAAGATCCGATGCCGCTCCGCGCAGAATCTCGATACGCTCCAGCGATTGGCGCGGCACGCGTCCCCAGTAAACCCAACCGCCAAACGGATCGTTGATTGGAATTCCATCCGCCAAAACGAGGGCACGGCTCGCGCCGCTTGCACCAACGCCACGCAGGCTTACTCCCTGCGCAGTCGGATTCGCGATTCGGCTTCCCGAGCGCCGAAACAATTGAAACCCCGGTACCCGGCGTAGCGCGTCATCAATTGCCGGCGCCGCCGTTGTTTCCAGTTCCGCTGCTGAGATAACGCGGACACTCGCGGCTGTTTCGTTAGTTTCGATCGGAGTGCGACTCGCCGTTACCGTTACTTCGCTTTTGATTGGAGCGGGAGTGAGGACTACTTCCAGATGTTTTGTTTCGCCGGCGACGAGATTTACCGGAAGCTCAACGCGGGAAAAGCCTTTGACCTCCACGAGCAGGCGCACCGGAGCGGCGGCCTTCACATCAAACGCGAATTCCCCGTTGATCCCGGTCAGTTCTTTAAGCGAAACGTAACGCGGCGACGAAAACCAAACGAGCGCATTCACCACCGGCGCATGCGTCGAATCAACCACCACTCCTTCAATTCGCGCAAACTGATCGCTTGTTTGAAAAGCACTGGCCACGCCCGGCAGCGTGACGAAAAGCCATAAGACAGCGGCGGCTCGCCCGGAAACGGAACGCAGTCGCGTGCGCTTTCGAGCAGTTGAAGTCATCTCTTGACCACAATTCCCCACGGGCCGTCGCCCGCCTTGATCGTGGCGACGAGGTTGCCTGTTGCAATATCGATTACTGAAACGTCATTCGAAAGTCCATTCGCGGTGTAAAGTTTTTTCTCGTCAGCACTGAACGCAATGCCCCAGGGCCGCTGGCCGGTCGGAATCAGTTGCACAACTTTCTGTGCCGGCACATCGATCACCGCTACACAATTGCCGCGTCCGGTGGCCACATAAAGACGCTTCCCGTCATTCGACACCACAATGCCCTTCGGCTTTAACTGCATGCCCGCGTTATCTCGCGGCAGGGCAATTGTTCCTACAACCGTGTGGCTGCTCGTATCGACAACGGAGATACTGTTCCCGTTTTCAGCGGTCACATAGGCGCGCGCGCCATCGTTTGTGAACACCGCTTCACGCGGTCGCGCGCCCACCAGAAACGTTTTCACGATCTGATTTGTAGCGGTGTCCAACACCGCGACCGTGCTGCTGCTTTCGGAAGTTATGTACACCCAGCGCCCATCGGGACTGAGCGCCACGCCCTCAGGCTCGAGGCCCACCGGCATCGCTGCAATCACTTTATTCGATCCTGTTTCCGTTACCGATGCGGTGCCGGCGTCTTCATTTGCTATGTAGAGCCGCGAACCGTCTTTGTTAATTACAAACTGCTCGGGGTCGGTACCGCCGTCAAACTTGGTTACCACCTTCCCAGTCGCAGTATCGATGACCGCGATCTTGTCTTCACCCTGCGACTGATTGCTGGGATAACTCAGGGCGATCCAGATCGTTTTTCCATTTGGACCCAACTGAATTCCTCGAGGCCGCGCACCGACCGTGATGGTCGAGACAACTGTATTGCTGGCTGTGTCGATCACCGTAACCGTGCCGTCGCGTTCGTTGGTGACGTACGCCAACGGGCCGGCCGCCTTCGTGGTGCAGCTAAAGTTGCTGAGCGCCAGCGCGAACACGCAGACGAACAATAGATTCCTGGTGTGGTAGGTCGTGCGCATTCACTTCACTTCGAGGCGCGGCAGTTCCGCGACTTTACAGGTCAGTTTGAGATGTTTTGGGTCGGACAAATCAAGCTTGTTCCAGGGAATGCGGTAGCCACTTTTGATCAACGAGCCGAACAAACTGAGCAACGAACGAGCGATTGCCCATGCGGAAAGGCGTTCAAACATCGCGTAGTCACCCACCAAAAATTCCGTCACGTGACATTCGCCGGGCGAGAGTTCGGCGCACACTTCTTCCAACCTGCCGATTGATTTGCCGTTCAACGCAAACACTTTGCGGCCGAGCAGTAACTCCAGGTTTATTTCGTTTGTGGCCATTACGCTCACGGAATTCGGGAGACAATATTCCTGCGCAGCCAAAGCTCGAGTCGTAATGCCGGGGTCTTTTCAGCTTCGACATTTGCAACCAGTTCAATTCCTGCCGGCACAACCTTCCACCAGGGAATGCGATAGCGCGCTTCCTCTTCACTGGTTCGCGAACGCATCAGCTTTCGCAACTGACGGGCGAGGGCAAAAGAAACGCGACTCGCCAAAGTCTCAACTCCCAACTCAACATAGGCGACGCGTGGCTGTTCGCCGGTTTCGAATTGAATGACCAAACCGTCAACTCGTCCCATGTTGTGGCCGTGTCGATCAACCACCTGCTTGTCCAGGCAATCGCGTATTAACTCCATCTCAGCCGCCTCCAAAAATTTGTAACGGAATGGAAACCACTGCCAGCAGGAACGCCAGCGAAATGATCGCGATTACTACCGCGTTTGAGAACCACCCGTTGCGATGCTCCTCGAGGTAATTTTTGTCGTTCATTAAAATCAGAAACGGAACAATCGATATCGGCAGCGTAGCGGCGGTTAACGCCATGGAAAACATTGTCAGCTGCAGGGGATCGATGCCCACCACAACGAACAAGGCGCCGAGAATGATCACGAGCGTGTAGAGCAAACTGAAGCGCGCCTCTTTGATCGGCGGCTGGTTCTCGCTCCAGTTCCAACCAAAACCCTGCGCCGCCAGATAGGCAATCTCCAAGGTTATTTCCAAGGCAGCACCGAGGCAGGAGATGCCGAGCGACAAAACAAACAGTGTGAAGCCCCAACGTCCGAGCGCGTCCTGTAACAGCAAGGCGAGCTGCGAATAGTGATCCGCGTGCAGACCGCGTGGCGGAAAAACGAGCGCCGCCAAGATCATGACAGCAATCGAAATCAGACTGCCGAAGCTCATGCCGGTCGACGCGATCACACGGTTGACGCTGAGGTAGTTCTCGTCCCAGTGATCTTCGATCGCGCCTGAGGAGTAAAAGAAATAAAGGTACGGCGAAATCGACGCGCCCAGGATTGAGACTGCCCCAAACCAATAACGTGAGCGGTCGTGAGTCGGGAACGACGGCAACGCACCGCGCGCAACGGCCAGCCAATCGGGGTGCATGATGATCGCGCCGACGACGAAGCTGATAGTTACGAGTCCGAGAAGTGAAACTCCTTTCTCGATTACTCCAAACGTTCCCTTCCAAATCAGGATCCAAACAAGCAAGGCGACCGGAATTGCCCACCATTGAAAGCCAATCCCCGTTGCCAATTCAAAGGCTACGCTGACGCCGCCAATCTCAGCCGCCAATACCAGGAGCGTCACCGCACCCAGCGTCAGGAACAGAAAGAAGAAATAGTTGAAACCAAAGCGCTCGCGAATCGCGCCCACGATCGTGTGTCCACTGACCGCTGACAACCTGCCGGACTGTTCCACCAGAAAGATGATGCAGAGTCCGCCAAGCAGAATTGCCCAGAGCAACTGAAAACGAAACTCCGCGCCCGCCTGCGCGGCGGTGGCGATAGATCCAATTTCCAAAAAACCGCCGACGCTGGTCACGATTCCCAGGCTTATCTCCAGCAGTTTTTTCATACGCGTGCCGTGGCAATCGAAGGTTCAACGCTTCGCTCGCGTTTGGACGTCTGAATCTCAGACTTACGCAACCAGCCTGCAAGTAAAACAAGTGCGGAAATCGCGTAGACTACGCCGGCCGGTATCCACATGATCAGACCGCCCAGTTGCTGATCTTCAAGCGGCGTTAAACCCCAGGAAGCGGTCAGACCAACATACGACGGATACCAAACGGTGGCTGAGAACGTCAGTAAAGCGCCGAGCAGTCCGCTGTGGATCGACGTAGTAAAAACGTAAAGCACCGCGGCGCCGTAACCCATCCAACCCTTCCGGCCGTGAAGCAAAGCCCACCAAAAGAGCAGAGCCGAAAGCAGAAAGCTAAGGTGCTGCAGCGTGTGAACTAACTCGCTATGCAGCGTGGCGTCGAACAGCGACGGGATGTGCCACATCCAAAGCGCGATCGCGTGGATCAACCAGGCGACCATGGGGATGGTGATGAAGTACCAAAGTTTGCGAAACCAGCTGACCCTGGCCCAACCGCCCGTGCGCCGCGACCAGCCCAGCGGCAGTGCCCACATAAACGCGAGCAGAGGCCGGCTTAAAACTAACAACGGCGCCGCGACTAACATCAGTATTTCGTGCTGCGTCATGTGTGCTGAAAAGAGCACGCGACCCCACGCGTGCACGGGTGAAACGAGCGCGACGAACAACGCGAACCAGCCGCCGGCAAATGTTAAAGCCTCCCAACGCCGGATGCCCTTGCCGGCGCCGCTTTCCCCCCAAAGCCTGACGAGTCCGACAACGAACAGCGATGCGGTGAGGACTAACGAAATTAAGACGAGTGGTTCGAAGCTCCAGCTGCGCCAGAGATCGTGCCAGGTGTGCGGCTTACCTTCATGTGCAAAGACCGGCACCGCCAAAGCGCCGAGGATGAGCGCGACACGAATTACTTTTGCGGTCGGCGCTTTGATTTGCGCAAACCATGAATCTCTTCGAAGTTTGAGTGGCGCTCCAATCATCAGTTCACAGTTGGCAGGGATCGAAAACCAAGGTGGCCACGCCCTGCGCAACGATTACCAGCAGGAACATCGCCGCCATCAATAGTCCCAACACCGCGAGAAAACGGGTGCGGGCCTGCCGTTCAAGATGTTCCGTAGGCCAAACGTCTTTCAAACGCAGCCAGGCGAGCCAACATCCAAGGCCCGCGACAAAAACAGAAACGATCGCGACCAGTAGCACTGAACGTAAAGCGAGATTGCTGCCGCGCGCACAAGCGCCACGCAACAACCAGTAGTTCAACTGCATCTGCACGGCCCAGGCTACGGCAGGCAGCAGTGGCCCGATCCACATCGCGTAACCGCCACGATTTGCGGAGGGCTGCGGTTCTGCTGTTTTAAGATCAGTTGCCATTTGTCATCCGTCAGTTTTCATTTGTCAATTTCGTCCCGGCGGCGCGGGTAATCAGTTCGGCCCTCGTTAAAAGCGCGGCGTTAAGTAAACAACGCCGTAAAGCAGCAGCCAGATGCCTGACACCCAGTACCAATACACAGCTAGCGCCGTGATGTCGACGCGATGCTTCATGTCAAACTCGCGCCAGAATGCCCAGATGGTCAGCAGGATCGTTTCGCACGTTAAGGTGACGAGATGCAGCAGGTGCAATCCGAGTATGAACCAGACGATCGAGCCGTAAGCGTTGGAGTCCCAGCGAAACTTTACGGCGCCGAATTCGAACGAGCGCAAAACGATGGAAACAACGGCGCACGCCAGACACACCAGCAGCCCCACCTTGGCGACGTTGCGCTTTTTTCGGCGGGCCGCCAGGTCGACGACAACCATCGGAATGCAACTCAACGTCAGCAGGATCGTGTTGGCCGTCGCCGCCCCAAGTTCAGGCAGCGGATTGAGCGGCGCCGTGAGCTGCGCTAACGGAGGCGGCCAGAGCGGAAAGTTTTGTCGCAGGTAGTAATACGTCGAAATACAAATCACAAACATCGTGGTCTCGATTGCGAGGAGAAAATTATTTCCCCACCACACCGGATCGAGCGTGTTGAATCCGTGGTGCGGCAATTTCGAGACATCGATGATCGGTCGCGCGTTCATACTTGTTCGGGTTGTAAGCCGGCCGGCGGCGCTGTCGCCGGCGACTCGTGTTCGTCCTTCTCAGTTTTGTTTTCGTGATTTGGATCGCCAAAAAACCACGCGGCGAATACGGCGGCGGTCAGCACCGCACCCCCGGGGAACGCCCAGGGCGTAAAGATGCCGACGATGAACGTTTCGGCTGTGGCCAACGCCAGCAGGAACGGCCAGGGCGATGGCCCGGGGATTTCAAAGCGCAGTTCCGGTTCGGCATCGAGCACGCTGGTAACCAAAGTCTCCCGTTTATGCGTACTCAAGCCGCGAACAATTGGCGACGTACCCGTCATCGACCACATCGCGTACCGGCTCTGCACTGTCGGGAGTTGAAAAAAGTTGAACTCGGGTGGCGGCGAGGCGACGCTCCACTCCAGCGTGTCACCGCCCCACGGGTCCGGACCGGCTACCGCGCCCGCGCGGCGCGACCAAAAAACGTTCACGATAAAAACCAGCACGCCGGCCGCCAGAATCAGAGCGCCAATTGACGCCACCAGATTCAGAGTGCCCCAGCCCGTTTCCGGAAGATAGGTGTAAACGCGGCGTGGCATCCCATGAAGTCCCAGCTGATGCATCGGGAAGAACACAAGGTTGAAACCGATAAACATCAGCCAGAAGTTCACCCGGCCCAGTCGCTCATTCAAAAGCCGGCCAGTCCACTTCGGAAACCAGTGATAGAACGCACCGAACAAAGGAAAGACGGAACCGCCGATCAGGACGTAGTGAAGGTGTGCGACCACGAAAAACGTGTCGTGAATCTGCAGATCGAGCGGCACCGAGGCCAGCATCACTCCCGTCAAACCGCCAAGAATGAAGATCGCAAAAAAGCCGAGCACGAAGAGTAGCGGCGTTTTCACATTCAACTTGCCGCTCCATAGCGTGGCGATCCAACAGAAGATCTGCACGCCGCTGGGAATGGCAATCATCATGCTGGCGCCGGTGAAAAAGCTTTGGCCCATCTGCGGCAACGGCGTGGCAAACATGTGGTGCACCCACAGGCCAAATCCGAGAAAAGCGGTGGCGACCAACGACAAGACCATCGCGGTATAGCCGAATATTTGCCTGCGGGCGAAGGTGACGACGATAGACGAGATGAACCCCAGCGCCGGAATAAAGATTATGTAGACCTCCGGGTGACCGAAGAACCAGAACATGTGCTGGTAAAGAATTGCATCGCCGCCCTCCGCGGGATTGAAGATGTGTGTATCGACCAGGCGGTCACTGGCGAGAAAACTACTGGCCAGCATCACCGCCGGCATTGCAAAAATAATCATGAACGACGTGATGAGCTGAGCCCACACGAATAGCGGCAGACGATGCAGCGACATTCCCGGCGCGCGCATCTTGAAGACCGTCCCGATAACCACAATCGCTCCACACAGTGCGGAGATTTCAGTGAAAGTAATCATCTGCGCCCAGATATCCACGCGCTTGCCCGGCGAATAAGCCGGACCCGACAGGGGCACATAAGAGAACCAGCCAGCATCGGGGCCGGTGTTCAAGATGAACGCGGTGTAAAGAAGAATGCCGCCGATCAAGTAGACGAAATAGCCATAAGAGTTGAGGCGAGGAAAGGCGACGTCACGCGTGCCGACCATGAGCGGCACCAGATAAATGCCAAGCGCCGTCATTATAGGAACGGCAAACAAAAACATCATGGTAGTTCCGTGTACCGTGAAGATCTGGTTGTAAAGATCGGGATTAAGAAAATGATTTTCCGGACGAGCAAGTTGCAAACGCATAAGCGCAGCTTCGATGCCACCAAACAGAAAGAACACAAAAGCGGTAACGATGTAGCGCAGCGCGATCGCTTTGTGATCGGTGTCGATGATCCAGCCGATCACACCCGTTGGTCTCTTCCAGGTGCGCTCGAGTTCTTCGAGTTCTCGGGCGAGATCGACGTCCGTGGGAACGATGGAGCTATCGACCGGCTCCGGCGCTTCGTAGTCCGGCGTCTGGTCGTCCACTTTTATGCTTTGTACAAGTGGCGCGCTCATCGTTACTTCAAACTCTCCAGATAACTCACTAAGGATTTGAGATCTTCGGGAGACAACGGATTAGGCGGCATGCGATTGCCGGGTTTAATTTGTTGGGAGTCACTAATCCAACTCTGCAAATGCTCGCTGTCGTTTGGGAGCGTGGCGGCGGCGATGGTGCGGCGCGTTGCCAGGTGCGTCAGGTTGGGGCCAATGTTGGAATTCGCCGGGGTGCCGTTGATGGCATGACACATCACGCACGTTGTCGATAGAAACACCTGCTGGCCACGCTGCTGATCCGTAGTGGTCGGCGCCACCGCCGATTGAATTTGATTGCGATGCCAGGCGACGAACTGCTCCTGAGGTTCGGCGACGATCCACAGCGCCATGTGCGCGTGTTGATGTCCGCAATACTCTGCACACTGGCCGCGATAAACGCCCGGCTGGTCCGCCTGCAACCAGATAGTCGCGACCTTGCCCGGGATTAGATCCTTCTTGCCGCTCAGGTTTGGCACCCAAAAACTGTGTATGACGTCATTCGCTTTCAGAGTGAAGGTCACCGGCACGCCAACAGGTATGTGAATCTCGTTAGCAGTCGTGAAAATGCTGCTCGCGTCCACATTCTGGTAACGAACCTCCCACCACCATTGATGTCCGGTCACCTCAATATTCACGCCTTGCTTGTTCGCGAGTTCAGCCGTCATGCCGCGCCCAACCAGAAAACTATCGATTAAGAAAACGAAGAGGATGAGAATCGTGACGACGGTACCGGCAACTATGATCACGCCCTTGCGATGCTCCGCTTCGGGCGACGCCACCAGGTCGACAGGCAACGGTAGATTAGCGCCGGCCGCGGCACGTCGTCCGCGCAAAAATGCGAGCAGAACGAGAGCAAGCACGATTACGAAAACTGCGCTGCACACCCAGAACATCAGCCACCATAACTGTCCAATGTTGTGCGCCTGTGGGCCGCCGGGATTTGTGACCGACTGAACGCCGCCCGCGAACACATGGACGCAGCATCCGGCAATGATCGCCGGCAGGCGCAGTGCCGATTTGAAGAGTGTGTTCGTCATCGGCTTCACGGTTGTTCAGCAGCTTTCGGCACGTTCGATTTCTGCGGCGTCTTTTTCTCAGTCGCCTGTTCCGACTTGTGCGCGTTCATGTCGTCGCTTCGTCCGGGTGAAACGCCTTTCGACAATTGCCCGCTTAACGAACGTACATAGGCGGTGAGCTGCCAAACCTGGTTGTCCGGAATCTTGTTACGAAACGACGGCATACCGTTGGGCCTGCCCTCGACAATCGTGGCGTAAATGTTTACCGGCTCAGCACCGTAGATCCATTTTTCGTCCATCAATGCCGGACCGATGCCCCCGCCACCATTGAAGTGACAACCGGAACAGTTGTAAGAGGTGTACAAGCGCTTCCCTTCCGACACCGGGTAAGCTTGATCTTCAACGGCGGGCTTCCCTGCAACTGCGGTGGTCGTGGCTCCGGGACGCAAATCGCTAAGCGTGATCGACTGCGTCTCGACCTGCGCCGGCGGTGGCGGTTCAAACTGTCGCTTCTCTCTCGCGCAAGCACTCAGAAGGAGCGCTACCAAAGCCGACAGACAAAGTGCTTTCATATCGCGCCTCCTTTCATGTCTTTCCGCGGCACGCCGTAATCCGCGAGGATGCGATCGATGTCGCCGCGTCGCTTCTCGAGGATTCGTTCAAGTCGGTCTTTAAGTTCCTGGTCTCCGCGACGCACTCCGAGCGAGATGTCGTAAACAAACGGCAGAAACGGTTGATCAACTTCCGGCGAGACGGGCACAAGCTCGAGCGGCACGCGACTGTGTTTGGCGAAGTAACCGGCGAGCGGGCCCCAGACTATGGCGACGTCGATCGTTCCCTGCTCCACTGCTTCCACGATGCGCGCCGGCGGATTTGGTTCTGAGTAATCGCCGTAGAGCGTGAAGCCCTTTACGTTTGTAATGATGTGGCGCGCAGTGAGCGCGTGCGCCGGCGGCGTGTTGGCGGCATCGTCACCAACCAGTTGCACACCGACCTTCAATCGTCGTAACAGCGGATCGTCGAACGAACCGATGTGCAGCCCGCGCGCTTTGCGAGAAACAAAGACGTAGCTGGAGCGGTAGTAAGGTGACGTCGTTAGCGCGAGCTCAAACGCGGCGGGCACGCCGATAACGAGGTCGCAGGTTCCCGCTTTCAAAGTATTACGAAAAAAGCCGCGGCGCTGCGCCCACCAGGTGTATTCAACTTTCTCGCCTAACTCGGTCGCGAAAAGGTCAGCCAGTTTGTTTTCAAAACCTTCAAGCCGATCGTTTGAAAAGGGCAGGTTGTTAGGATCCGCGCACACGCGCAACACGCCCGCGGGCCGGCTGATGGTCGACGGGACGGCCACACTCGCCTGTGGAGTTTGCTTCACCCCGCAACTAAGCGAGCACGCGATCGCGATGCAGACAACCGTCGCTTTAAGGAAGGGCGAAGACATACAGCGTCCCTCCCTTCGTGGTCGCATCCGGCAAATCACTCATCGCGCCAACGAAACCAAGTGCGCCAGTCGGGTCGCGTGGATCAAGCCCACCCGCCACGATCGCGCCTGACCAGCCGCCAACACCGGCGAGAATTGCGATGTATTGCTTGCCGTCCGGCCCACGATAGCTGATGGGTTGGCCGATGATTCCGGAACCACATTTGAATTGCCAGAGCAATTGACCCGACCACGCGTTCACTGCTTTGAACCAACCATCCATCGTTCCGTAAAAAACTACATCGCCCGCCGTCGCCACTGTCCCGCTCCACACCGGAAACTTCTCCGGCAACGCCCAAACTTTTTCACCCTTCACCGGATCCCACGCCAGAAACTCGCCGCGATTGCCGCCCGGTCCGGCATACATGCGCACATTCGCTCCGACGTAGGGCGTGCCCGCGATGTAGTTCGCCTCGAGTCCTTCGGCGTCCATGCAAAGATTTTGATGTGGGATGTAAACCAGTCCGGTCTTCGGGGAAAACGCTGACGGCTGCCAGTCTTTCGCGCCCGGGGCGGCCGGACAAATTTCGCGAACGACACGGCCCACTTCCGTTTTCTTTTCCTCGTTGTAAAGTAGTAACCCGGAATTCAAATCGACGCCGCGCGTTGAGGTAATATAAGCGAACGGATTCGCGGACAGTACTTGTCCGGTTTGCCGATCCATCACGTAAACGTAGCCGTTGCGTTCGGGGCGAATCAGCACCTTCCGCGTTTGTCCGCCAACGGGCAAGTCCACGAGAATTTGTTCGTTGACGGCGTCGTAGTCGTGAAGGTCGTGAGGACTAAACTGGTAGAACCAATGCGCCTCTCCGGTGTCAGGATTTCGCGCGAAGATGCCCGCCGTCCACTTGTTATCGCCCGGCCGTTGATCCGCATTCCACGGACCCGGATTGCCGGTGCCGTAATAGATCAGGTTCTGTTCCGGGTCATAAGAAATCCAGCCCCAGGTGGTGCCGCCGCCGATGCGCCACGCGTCTGCGGGCCATGAAGCAACGCCCAGATCCTTGCCGCGATCCTGCGCGTAGTAAGGATGAAAGTTTGCGCCGATCAGGACGTCGGCGTCCGGGCCCGTATGAAAAGCACGCCACGCGACCTGGCCGGAATTTTCGTCAAGCGCCGTCAGCCAACCACGCACGCCAAACTCACCGCCGCTGTTACCCACCAGCACCTTGCCCTTAACTACAAGTGGCGCCATGGTGAGACTCTCGCCTCGGTTGATGTCGCCGACCTGCGTGTTCCAGACGAGCTGACCCGACGCGGCGTCAATCGCAATCGTGTGGTTGTCGAGCGTGTTGAAGAAGACTTTACCGTCCGCGTAAACAGCGCCTCGATTTACCACATCACAGCACGCAACACCTTGCGCCGAGGCCGACGGGTTTGGCTCATACTTCCATTTAACTGGGGCTCCCGGTTGCGTAAGGTCGAGCGCGTAGAGGATGTTCGGGTACGGCGTGACAATGAACATCGTATTGTCCGCCACGATCGGCGCGGCCTCGTGCCCGCGCATTACGCCCGTTGAAAAACTCCACGCCAGCTTCAAACTCGAAACGTTGCTCGCATTGATCTGATCCAATCCGGAAAATCTCGTGCTGGCAAAATTCTTAGCGGGCATGATCCAGCGCCCGTCTTCCACTTCGGTGGCGGAGATGTTCGCTCCGGTCGGTCCGTTTTGCACGCGATTGCCACTAGTTACAGCTTGCGCGTTCTGATGTGGCTCACGTGGATTGGTTTGGCAGGAAACGATGAAGAGTGTAGCGATGGCAACGCTTGAGAAAACTGCAAGCGAGCACCACCATCCCCTTGTTCGATACATGAGCAAAGCTCCCACCCGCAGCGATTCTTAACGAGCGAAACGCAGCAGCTTGCGTCAGTAATGAATGACCAATGTCGTTGGGGGACGAGCCAGGGGGTCAACTTACTACGTAGGGGGAATGATTATAACGAACCGTGAGCGGCGTGTTATGTCGGCCAGCGGACACAATTCACCGCTTGCATTGAATTATTACAAAAGTGCCAGTCCGGTACTGCTTAAGCACCACGTGTGCCAACTGGACCACGCGACCGCTGCTCGCTCACCCGCGACTGAAAATTCTTGCGTAACGATACCGCATCAAAAACGCGAATTCTCTGAGAACTGTCGCGGTTAATGTGTCTGAACAGAAAAAACTTTCTTCAAGGGGGATTCATATGAGCACGAATACGGGTGAAGCCAACAATACCAGTCATGCCTGGGAAGCGCATGATAACTCGCAGGCGGTTGTAAACAACCCAAACAAGTCCATCAGCCGCCGTCGAGATGCGAACGGACAACTAGCGCAAGGACTTGGCTGGTTTAGCCTCGGACTCGGTCTGGCGGAATTTCTGGCGCCACGCGGCGTCGCAAAAATTGCGGGTCTGGACACAAAACATACAGGGTT
>JBKPNP010000694.1:0-4324 GCA_046732775.1 Acidobacteriota bacterium | reverse complement strand
TGGATGAAGCGGCTTACGTCAAGTAACGGTTTTAGGTAGTTAGGAGCGAGCGGAAATGAAAACCAGAGCCCAAAAGCAAAAAGATTTGGAATCTCTTACTGAGCAGTTTAAGAACGCGAAGGCGGCGATGCTCGTAGGATTCGAGAAGATGACGGTTCCGAAGGATCAGGAACTGCGCAATCAGTTACGCGAGGCCGGCGTCAGCTACGAAGTCGTCAAGAATACGCTCGCGCGCAAGGCTGCCGAGGGTACGGCCATCGAGCAGGCGGCTGACCAATTCAAAGGTGTAACCGCGGTGGCGCTCAGCAACGCGGATCCGGTGGGTCTGTCGAAAGCGATTTCGAAGTTTACGAAAGCCAACCCGGACATTTTTAAGTTCAAGGTGGGAATCGTCGAAGGCAGTGTGGTCGCTCTGAAAGACGTGGAAGCGATCGCCAGTCTGCCGTCGAAGGAAGAATTGATTTCCAAGGTGATGTTCCTGATCAACGCACAGGCGCAACGCCTCGTGACCGTGATTTCGGCGGTGCCGCGCAATCTGGCGGTAGTGATCAAGCAGATCGGCGATCAGAAGAGCGGCGAGGCCGCGGTTTGAGATGATTTTGAATTTGAGATCTGAAATTTGAGGTCTCAATAAGTAAGCACAGGGCCAGACGCGGAACGAGCTTGGCGATTTGTCAGATCGTCTAACGCTTCGACGCAAAGCCTGATTGAGATGCAATCAATCGGCTGACACGTACCGTGGGTTCTCCTGCTGCGAAAATAAGAGCTGGTAGTTTTCAGCGGAAGGTGCGTTGAGAATTATTGGCTGAACAATTAATCAGCACCCCAGAACCCTGAGGAGGATAGAAAGGCAATCATGGCAGCAACAAGAGAAGATGTTATCGAGTTTTTGAAGAGCATGACGCTCCTGGAAGCTTCACAGCTTGTGAAGGAATTAGAAGAGACGTTTGGTGTTTCGGCGGCGGCAGCAGCGGTAGCGGCTCCGGCAGCAGGTGGCGGCGGCGGTGAAGCCGCGGCGCCGGCTGAAGAGAAGACAGAGTTCGACGTAATTCTGCAGGCGATCGGCAGCAACAAGATCAATGTGATCAAAGTTGTGCGCGAAGTCACGGCCCTTGGTTTGAAAGAAGCCAAAGACCTGGTTGAAGCCGCACCGAAGCCCGTGAAGGAAGGCGTTTCGAAGGAAGAAGCGGAAAGCGTGCGCCAGAAACTGGCTGACGCGGGCGCGACTGTCGAAGTTAAGTAGTAGTTCAAAGTCCAATGTGCAGGTTCAGAGTCCGGTTGGCGCAAGCTGACGTTGGACTTTGGACTTGCGACGTTGGACTGCGGTTTGTCGGCTTGACACTAGTGGGCTTGGTGGTTAAGTTAACAGGGTATT
This sequence comes from Acidobacteriota bacterium, assembly GCA_046732775.1. Taxonomy (GTDB): domain Bacteria; phylum Acidobacteriota; class Blastocatellia; order Pyrinomonadales; family Pyrinomonadaceae; genus PSRF01. The sequence continues at coordinate 2,949 of JBKPNP010000694.1, read as the reverse complement.
GAGGCGCTGGCGTTATTCCGAAAAAATCGACGAAGAATCAGCCGTTTTTTAGTGATGAAGCGGTCGGGGCATTGTGCGCCCTGACCGCGCCTTCGCGTCTCTAGCCATTTGCGATTGTCAATTGCCGATTTCCGATTTCGTTGGCAGTCGCACTTAAATTGGAAATCGGAAATTGACAATCGGCAATCATAAGGAACCTCTCATGCAAGGTAATCTGCTTCAATCCGTAAATACAGGCTTAGGAAGACGCACCAGTCAGGCTCCCAAGCGTGTCGACTTCTCCAAAATCTCGACCGCCGTGCGCATCCCGAATCTGATCGAGATTCAGCGCGAGTCTTACAACCGTTTTCTGCAGATGGACTTTCTGCCGGAAGAACGCGAGAACACGGGACTGCAGGCTGTGTTTCAGTCAGTCTTTCCGATCTCCGATTTTCGCGGCACGGCGACGCTCGACTTTGTCGAATACCAAATCGGTAACTGGCAGTGTAAGTGCGGCCGGCTCGAAGGTTTGAACTACCTGCGCGCGAACTGTAAGCATTGCGGGTCGACGATCAAAGTTAATCCGCTGGCGGCAGGAGAAACACTCTGTCACAAGTGTGGCACCTTCAATTCGGTGCGACCGCAGCTTTGCGAAAACTGCGGCGAGCCCGTGGGCCTGAAGCATAAGCACGACCAGCAGGAGTGTCAGGAACGCGGGATGAGTTACAGCGTTCCCCTCAAGGTCAAAATTCGTCTTACCGTTTACGATAAAGATCCGGAGACAGAAGCGCTCTCGATTCGCGACATCAAGGAAGAAGAAGTTTTCTTCGGCGAGATTCCGTTGATGACTGACAACGGTACCTTCATCATCAACGGTACCGAGCGCGTCATCGTGTCGCAGTTGCACCGTTCACCCGGCGTCTTTTTCAAACGCGGCGCGCTCTACATCGCGAAGATCATTCCTTACCGCGGTTCCTGGGTTGAATTCGAGTATGACCAGAAAAATCTGCTTTACGTTCGCGTAGGCAAGCGCAAATTTCTCGCGTCGATCTTCTTACGCGCACTCGGTCTTTGGTTCGGTACTGAACCAGACGGCAAACTCGTTAAGAGTGATTCGATCCTCGAAGAACGCGTTAAGAACGCGTCGTTCGCCGACGAAGACATCCTGCGCGCGCTCTACGTCACCGACGAAATCAAAGTGGAAAAGGGCAAGCTGATGATTCAGGTGCCCGATCAAGGTCCGACCAGCCTGGTTGGCATGAAGGTCGACTTTGATATCAAGGGCCGCGGTCCCGATCCGATCGTTCGCGCCGGCAAGAAAGTCACCGCTTCGGCGCTGGAAGCGTTGCGTAAGGCCAACATCGGCGAAGTCGAAATGGAGACCTCGCAGTTTGAAGGCGCGTTCGCGTTGTCCGACGTGGTCAACAAAGAGAGCGGCGAAGTAATTCTGGAAGCGAACAACGAGATTACTCCGGCCAAGCTGCAGGAGATTGTCGAAGGCGGCATTGATACGTTTTCAGTGTTCTTTCCGGAGCGGGACGACATTGGTTCGATCCTCGCGCAGACGTTGAAGAAAGACGTCATCACAAAACCAGTCGACGCCTTGTTGGAGATCTACCGCAAGATGCGTCCCGGCGATCCGCCGACCGTGCAGACCGCTTACAAGCTGCTCGAAGCGATGTTCTTCGATCCGCGCAAGTTTGATTTTTCGCGCGTCGGTCGTCTGAAGTTCAACATCAAAATGGGCAAACCGGAGCGCGATCGCATTAACGATCCACTCCTTTCGGCCAAGGATTTCTACGAGGTGGTTTCTTACGTGTTGAAGATGCGCAAGAACCCTTCGGAGTATCAGGCCGACGACATCGATCACCTTGGCAACCGTCGCGTACGCGCGGTGGGCGAACTGCTGGAAAACCAATTCCGCATCGGCCTCGAGCGTATGGAACGCGCCATCAAGGAGAAGATGTCGATCCATCAGGAAATGCAGACCACCATGCCGCGTGATTTGATCAACGCCAAGCCGGTGACTGCGGCGGTTCGTGAATTCTTTGGCTCGAGCCAGTTGTCGCAGTTCATGGATCAAACCAATCCGCTTTCCGAGATTACGCACAAACGCCGCTTGTCGGCGCTCGGACCGGGCGGCTTATCGCGTGAGCGCGCGGGCTTCGAAGTTCGCGACGTACACCCGACGCACTACGGTCGCATCTGCCCGATTGAGACGCCTGAAGGTCCGAACATCGGTTTGATTTCGAGTCTGTCGTGTTTTGCTCGCATCAATGAGTTTGGGTTCATCGAGGCGCCTTACCGAAAAGTGACGGACGGTAAAGTCGTTGAATACGTACGCGTGCTCAACGGCGGCGATACCAAGCTGAAATACGGCGATCATCTGCCGCTCGAAGAGCTCGAAAAGATTAACAAGAAGGTTAGCGGCGATCACCGCAAGGCGGATTACGAGCCCTGGCCGTTTTATCTGACGGCGTGGGAAGAAGACAAGCACGTCGTTGGACAGGCGAACATCGATCTGGATGAGACCGGCTACATCGTCAATGAGCGCAACGCTGCTCGCAAGGCGGGTGAGTTCATTCTGGCGCTGCGCAAAGACATCGAATACGTCGACGTGTCGCCGAAGCAGCTCGTTTCAGTTGCCGCCTCTTTGATTCCGTTCCTGGAAAACGACGACGCGAACCGCGCCTTGATGGGTTCGAACATGCAACGCCAGTCAGTGCCGCTGTTGCGCGCGGAAGCGCCCTACATCGGCACCGGCATGGAACAAACTACGGCGCGCGATTCGGGCGCAGTCGTGGTTGCGAAACGCGACGGTGTGGTCGACTACGTCGACTCGGAACGCGCCATCATTAAGGCTGATCACAACGTTGACGGCACGATCTCGCGTGAAGTTACGGCCGACATCTACACGCTGATCAAGTTCAAGCGTTCGAATCAGAACACCTGCATCAATCAGCGTCCGAT
>JBKPNP010000693.1:0-1559 GCA_046732775.1 Acidobacteriota bacterium | reverse complement strand
CTCACTTTTCACAACTCCGTAAACCAGAGCACTGTAATTCTTAAACACTTCACGGGCGCGAAACTGATCGGCCAGGTTCTCATGCGCCGACTCTGTCTTGGCGATAACAAGTAAACCGGAAGTGTCTTTATCGAGTCGATGGACAATTCCCGGTCGTTGGCTGGCAGAATGCGAAAGCTGTTGGAAGTGAAAGGCCAGTCCGTTGGCGAGTGTGCCGCTGTAAATTCCCGCAGCGGGATGAACCACTAAGCCCGGCGGCTTATTGATGACGATGATGTAATCGTCCTCAAAAATTATGTCGAGCGGAATGTCTTCCGGAGTAAAGTTACTTTCGGGTGGCGGGGTAAGTTCAACTTCGATTTCGTCGTTAGCCGAAACTTTGTAGGACGCTTTCGCTAGCTTACTGTTCACCAGCACATCGCCGGCGTCAATCAGACGTTGCAGGCGGGCGCGGCTCCAACCTTCAATGTGCGTTGCGAGGTAAGCGTCGAGTCGCGCTCCTGCGTCAACTTCAGCGACTTCGATCGAGACCAGTTCATTGTCTGAAGACGGTTGAGCCGGCAAACCATTTTGTTTAGCGGAGGTCATGAAACTAACATGGCGAGTGTGCCCCAGGGTCAGCCGTTATTCTTTTCAAATTCCTTCATGAACGCGACCAGCGCTTCAACGCCCTCGCGCGGGAAAGCGTTGTAGATTGAAGCGCGAATACCGCCGACTGAACGATGCCCCTTCAACCCATCAAGTCCCTGTGCAGTGGCTTCAGCCGCGAACTTCTTTTCCAACTCCTCCGAGGGCAGCCGGAATGTCACGTTCATGATTGAACGCGAATCAGCGTCTGCGTGTCCGCGGTAGAAACCAGTCGCGTCGATCGCATCGTACAGCAAGGCCGCTTTCTGTTCGTTCTCGTGATGCATCGCGGTTAGTCCGCCCTTCTCGAGCAGCCACTTACAAACGAGACTGATGATGTAAATTCCCCAGGTGTTCGGCGTATTGTAGAGCGACTTGTTCTCAACGTGCGTGCGGTAGTCCAGCATCGTATGGAGTCCCGCCGGTATTCGCTGCAGCAGATCGTCGCGGATGATGACGAGGGTAACCCCGCTGGGTCCCATATTCTTCTGAGCGCCCGCGTAGATCTGTGCGTACTTTTCGATTGGTATCGGGTGAGAGAGGATGTCAGACGATGCATCAGCAATCAGTGGCACCTCGCCAACTTCCGGTTCCGTTTTCCATTCGACGCCCTCAATCGTTTCATTGGTGGTTATGTGGACGTAAGCGGCGCGCGGATCAAGCGTGAGTTCGTCGGCGGCCGGAATGCGGGTGAAGCCGCCGTCGGCCATGTTGCCGGCAATGTTCACCGCGCCCGCACGTTTCGCTTCTTTCAGCGCCTTCTTGCCCCAGCTACCGGTGATGACGTAATCGGCGCTGCCATCCGCGGGCAAAAGATTCATGGGAATCATCGAGAACTGCAAACTCGCGCCGCCCTGTAGAAACAGCACGTGGTAGTTGTTGGGAATTCCCAGCAGCTCGCGCAAACCGGAATCTGCGCGCGCGAAGATCTC
>JBKPNP010000692.1:0-1121 GCA_046732775.1 Acidobacteriota bacterium | reverse complement strand
CTTCGCGTTCGCGCTTCGGGTATGAATCTGCACTGGCAAGCGAAACGTTGAAATGAGGATTGTCTGATCGTCTTCAAGATTATCGGGATGCACATGGCTCTTGGTGTAACTCGGGATGGCGAACTCGGGCCAACCCCATTCGACTAGCGTCTGCGAATAGAATTCCAGCTTGCCGCTCGGCGTCGGAAATCCGCGTTTAATCGCGTCGCCAATTCTCACGCCGACAAAACGCCGGCCATCCGCATCGCCATCCGGAGTAGGCACCGGCACAACATTTGGCGAAGCAGGTTTAGCCGTGCGCGTGAAAACACGCCCACGCGCGTCTTCCCGTACGTCTTCGAGTTCTTCGTCGGGAATGTTTTCTTCGTAGATAGCGCCGACCTTTTGCTTAACCTCGTAGGCGCCGTAGCGACGCATAAACTCAATTGGCGTTAAACCCTCAGCCGCGGCTTTCTCAGGCAAACCCGGAACTGAATTCTCAAACATCCACTCGTAATACTCATCAACGCTTAAACGCGTTCCCGACGTCTTCTTCGACTCTGCGTATTGTCGAATACCGAGACTGCCGTCGCGATCGATGCGCCAGGTCAACTCCAACCAGAACTCGTTCTCTTCCCAAACTTCGCCGGGGTTCACGGTGCGAGTGTCAGCGATGGCCTCACCCTCACGCTGTCGGTCGGCTTTCATTACCGGCTGGCGAAACCCGAGCCACTGCGCATCGTGAGTTTCGTAAGAATGAATGTCGTGACGTTCCGAGCCGTGGCCCATCGGCAGCACGTAGTCCGCAAAGTAAGACGTTTCGTTCCAGGTGGGCGTGAGCGCAACGTAACAACCGACCAGATCGGGATCGGTCAGCATTTCAATCCACGAAAAACCGTCGGGGTTTGTCCAGACTGGGTTGTACACGCGCGTGAAATAGACGTCGAGCTTCGCGCGATTCTCTTTGAGGAAGTGCGGGAGCAGGAACGACATCTCATGCATGGCGAGCGGGTACTCACGCGGCCACTGCGTCTCGTTCCACATCTGCGGATGCGGCGGCGTGTAGATGGGTTTGGGAACAAATTTATTCCAGGCGTTGGGAAACACACCGCCTTCGGTGGCAATCGCGCCGAGCAAGGCGT
>JBKPNP010000691.1:0-1460 GCA_046732775.1 Acidobacteriota bacterium | reverse complement strand
CTGACTCCGTTGAGAAAAATGTCGAGCACTTGATCCGCCATCGGCGCGAGCTTGTAACGACGTTTTGAAAGAATCCAATTCGTAGCCATCTCATCCAGGGCGCCGAACATAATCTTGGCAACCACCTTCGCGTTTAACTCTGAGCGAAACACTCCGGCCTGCTGGCCTTCTTCGACTGTCGAACGGATAAGCTTCAGATACTCGGCAAAACCCGCGGCGGAAAACTCCTCCATGAATTTCGTCGAGCCGCGCAATTCAACCTGAAACACCACGGCCAGATCGCGATCGGCGCCCAACCGTTCGAGGTGAAGCAAGGCAATGCGCCGCAACTTTTCCCTTGGATCGCTGATCTGATCCAACAGTTTCCGGCCGGCCGCAATCGCCTCTTCCATGCTGCGATCGAAAATTGAGTGGAGAATTTCTTCTTTGCTTTTGAAGTAGAGGTAAACGGTGCCGTCTGCTACGCCCGCCTCGCTCGCGATATCAGCCACTTTTGAACTGAAGTAACCGTTGTGTGCGAACACGGTAATTGCCGCGCGCAGAATCGCCTCGCGCTTATCCGCGACCACCGGTCGATCCGAGTTTAATGAACGGGCTGAACGCATTTGCAGTTCTTCGTTGACTGGAGCGCAATCGTCTCACTTGCGGACTTGCGCAACGCCAAGGCTAAATGAATGAACCGTCACTCAGTAGCTGCGCTAGCGTAACCGCGCTACTGCTTGGACGGCAACTGTGATCTCTGGTGGGTAATTAATTGCGGCGTGGATCGAGCGACTCTTCGGACGCGCTGTCAGCCGATAGCAACTGTTCCGCATCGTTCGCGCCGTTGACCTGACGCAACACAAACTCCTGCTTGGGAACAGGAATCTCTATGCCGCCTTCCCTAAAGAGTCGTTCAATACGATAGTTGATGTCGCTCTTGATTTGTGGGTGACGGCTGGGCACGCGCGTCCACACCAGCAAACGAAAATCGAGCGAGTAATCGCCAAACTTGAGGAACTGCACCTTCGGCGGGGGATCGGTCAGGACATTCTGAACGTCCTCTGCGGCGCGCAACAGGGTTTCCGTCACCAGCTTCACATCTGAGTTGGTGGCGACGCTGATCGGTATAGCGATGCGCGCGCGCGGGTCGCCGTAAGACCAATTGATAACGCGCTGGCTAACCAGTTTTGAATTGGGAACGATGATCGCAATGCGATCGTTGGTCATCACCAGCGTCGTGCGCAGATTGATGCTTTGCACGTCGCCCTCATCTTCGCCGATCGTGATGCGGTCGCCGACTCGAATGGGGCGTTCAAAAAGCAGGATGAATCCGGAGGCGATGTCGGCGGCAAGATACTGGAGGCCAAAGCCGATGCCGACGGAAAGCGCTGTGAACAACACGGCGATCGAGGTGAGGTCCAATCCGAAGGCCTGACGAAGCGCAGCCAGCACACCGATGGTGACGAGCGAAAGCCTTA
>JBKPNP010000690.1:0-4197 GCA_046732775.1 Acidobacteriota bacterium | reverse complement strand
CGAAGATCGGCAGCCGAATGCAGCCATGGCTCGCTGGTTCAGTTGGTACGCTTGGGTAGCCGTGAATCGCTACGCCGCCACTAATATAGCTGGAGTAATACATTCCACCAGGCTTGCCGTCCCAACCCGCAACTTTGTCGTAGACGATAAAGCGTCCTCGGGGCGTGTGGGCTGTGCTCGGTTTACCTTCCTCGAGAAACTCCCCCTCAGTGCCCGACGAAATGTGCAGCACTCGCACTCCGCCAGCTGCATTGACCAGCATCATCACTTGCCGATCCAGATCCACTTCCACGTGCTCGTATCCTGACTCTTTTGCCTTAGGAGACGAGCCGGCGCGAATTGCTTCAAGCTCACTGAGCGTTAGCTGGCCGGTCGTCGTGCGACCTTCATACTTCTGGAAAGCGATGAGACCCAACCGCGTTGCACGATCGAAGACTCCGTCAACTGCGCCGGTCCAGTAGCCCAGTGCCGCGAGCCGGCGTTCAGCTTCCTTAATTTCTGCGCGGGTTTGACTCATCGCGATTGATGGAGTCAACAGCAGACATATTGTAAGAAGAACTTTCATGCTCCTCAGAAGTTATGACGGGCAACGACTGACAGTCAACTACAAGAGAGCGGGGCAGTAGCCCGACAGTGATGCAGGGCTACGAAGAGTGCAACGCTCGTGGGTCAAGTGGTGTATAAACGCAGGGCTCAATCATGAGGGTTGAGTGGCAACGTAGCCGTCCAGTTGTTGTCCCGACAAACTTCAGTTTGTCGTTTGCTCTTCGATTTAGCTTTGGAGGTCAATAAGACGACAAACTGAAGTTTGTCCTCCATCACTGTCGGGCTACTGCACTGACGCAGCCGGCTCGAATAATCGTGAGGGTACCCAGTTTACCGAGGTGCTTCGCCAGACGATATGAAGAAAGTCCTGATAGTTGTGATCGCGATATTCGGTCTCATCGGTGGGATTGTTTCGTTGTTTAGAAACCCGGCTGCGGTATCGACTTCAGCGCGGCGGCCGTGGCCGGGTGAGATGGGGACGCTGGAAACGGTCAGCAATCGCTGGCCGCTCCCCAATTCAGACGACGCCAATGCCAACAAGCCCAACGAGGCCTCTGTGAAGCTGACGGCGCTCGCGAGCGCCCTGCCGGAGAACAAAGCACTCGATGATTTCGTGGCGCGCGAGATCACGCGAGGCGAACTCACCATTGGCGAGTCGCCGGCGCTTCCGGACGTGTCCGCGATCCGCGAGTTACTGCTGCGCGAGCCAATCAGCTGGGAGCGCCATGATGACATCGGCGATCCGAAGGCGATCGCCATGCGCGCGATGCAAATGACAATGGCGCGGGCGCTGGTGGCGAACGCGCTCGCGAAAGCGCGGGCAAACGATCAAAAAGCCTGGGACGATCTGCTCGCCACGTGGAAGCTCGCCCGAACGTTGGACGAACATCCGCAGATGATGTTGCAAACGGCTGCGTTCTCGATGGCGCGTATGATCAATGCCGTCGCCTGGAAAATGCCGTTGCCGGCGCCGGCGTGGTTTGGCGAGCTGCAAAACCGCGACAGTGTGCCGACGCTGCTGGAATCGTTTCAACATCAGGCGGCTTACTACTGGCAAAGCGGTGCGCGCATCTTTCCGACGAAGTGGCTGGCCACATCGATCGATCACGACCGACAAATCGCTGAGGATCTATACAAAGTTACCAGCTGCGATGTGAACGCGCCGATGAATGACTTGGGAACAGACCTGTCAACGCTGTGGCGTCGCGCGTTCCGATACCGCGCCGAGCGAGAGGCGACTGCAAACGCGCTACGCGTGCGTGAGGGGAAGTCGATTGAGACAGGCTCACGCTGCAGCGATGGTAGCTGGACGTTCGACGGCACAACGCTGCGCTTCAGCCGCGACATTGCGACGCCACCGCCCGACAATCCGATGCCACTGGCGCTGCGGGTCAAGCCCTAGCTTTGTCCTCAAAACATCTGCAGCAGCTTCGCGTTCGAGATTTCTCGATGGCAACGTTAGTAAACATTTTGATCGCGAATCAAACCACGTCACTGTCAGGTTTTTCGAACCATTTATGCCTCGTCTGCGTATTCTCGCGATATGAATCAAACTTCTCCACGCCTGGTCGGCCGCACGATTGCCTTAGTGCTTCTGTTTCTCATCTTGTGCGGGGTCTTCGCCCAGGGGTTTGTCGCCAATCGACTGATTGTCCCCGGCGATGCTGCTGTCACGGCGGCAAACATCCTCGCACACCCTGATCTTTACCGTTTGAGCTTCACTGTCTTCCTGCTCGAGATGGTGGCCAATGTTGTCAATACCGCGCTTTTCTACGTTCTGCTGCGACCGGTGAACCGGTCTATTGCTTTGACTGCCACGTTCATAGATCTCGCGGGTGGTGTGATGAAGACCTTCGCCCGCGTCTTCTACATCGTTCCCCTATGGCTGCTGAGACCCAGCGCCGGCGGCGCCGCCACAGTGTTACAGGGTTTTAGCCCACAACAACTGGAATCGATCGCGTTCCTTCTGCTGCAAATAAATAACCGGGGCGCGGCCACAGCTTCGGCGTTCTTTGGCTTTTCAATAACCTTGAGGGGTTATCTAATCCTACGGTCAACCTTCATGCCTCGCTGGCTTGGCGTTCTGTCGCTGATTTCAGGTCTGGGCTGGCTAACGTTTCTTTACCCACCGCTTGCTTCGCTAGCGTTCATGCCGGTGGTGCTGTTTACTCTCGCGATTTCGGCGGCGATGATCGTATGGCTGCTGTTCGTCGGAGTGAACGAAGAGAAGTGGAAGAGTGAAGCTGCTGCTTCGGGGTCGTAAGTGTAGCGCGAGTTGAAAATGCGTAGTCTAATTCTGCTCCTGTTTCTCTCGACCGCGCTTTTGGTTCAAACCACACCGGGCCAGCGCGCTAATCAAACTTCTCCATACGCCTCCGCCAAGCCGCTTACCGAACCGGTGATTTTCGGCGAAGGCGTCATCTCAACTGGAGACTTTGATTCCCATCCAGCCTTCGCGCCCGACGGTAAGACGCTTTACTTCCTGCGCAGCACGCCTGGGTTCAATCTCTGGACGATCGTGTTTAGTCGTTTTGAGAAAGGGAAATGGAATACGCCCGAGGTAGCGCCGTGGTCCGGTCAATACTCCGACGCCGATCCATTTATAACGGCGGACGGCTCGCGCCTTTTCTTTATATCGAGGCGTCCGGTTCCGGGCAAAGAAAAAGCTGAGCTGGATATCTGGGTGGCAAATAAAACGGCGACAGGCTGGAGCGAGCCAGAGAATGTTGGTGCACCAATTAACAGCACTGGCAATGAATGGTATCCCACCGTAGCCGCGAACGGCACAATCTACTTTGGCTCGGACCGCGAAGGCGGAAAAGGACGAACCGATCTTTATCGGTCGCGACTCGTCAACGGCAAGTATGCAGAAGCAGAAAATCTGGGCGAGGCAATCAATACTCCGTTCAATGAATTCGAAGGGCTGATTGCGCCTGACGAAAGCTTTCTCATTTTTATGGGAGGTGGACGTCCGGATTCGCGTGGTGGCTTCGATCTTTACATCAGTTACAACCGCAACGGCGTTTGGAGTGGGCCGGTAAATCTTGGCGACAAGATCAATTCCAGCGGCAATGAGTATTCGCCCACAATCTCGCCTGACGGAAAATACTTTTTCTGGACCAGCACCAGAGGCTTCGCTGATAAACCGTTGCCGAAACCACTCAACTACCAGCAACTCACCGACAGCCTGCGCAGCCCCGGCAACGGACTCGGCGACATCTACCAGATCGATATCGGCGCGTTGGGTATTCAAAAATGATCGGTTACACCCTGCATGGGGTTAGCGGTCGAGCCTTGACTGCCCTCTCGCTCTGAGAGAGGGTTGGGTGAGTGCTTACCACACGCGAAACTACTCTTTGATGTTTGCAAGAGATGAATTCGCGTATCGCGGATTCATCTCTTGCAGGACAGTGCAAGGGCAAGCTTACCTTCTCGACACCCCGTCTTTCGTGAACTTTGTGCGCGCTCACATCGTTAAATAGACCGTGACTATCTGCATGCGAAACCAATCGATTCTATGAGAGCAATCGTCTGCCCCCGTTATGGTTCTCCCGAAGTACTTCAGCTCACCGAGCTTGAAAAACCTGTCCCCAGGAATGATGAAATCCTGATAAAAGTTCACGCGAGTGCCGTGACCGCAAGCGACAGTTT
>JBKPNP010000689.1:0-1536 GCA_046732775.1 Acidobacteriota bacterium | reverse complement strand
CGATATTTCCCAAGCGAAAGCGCGAGCCACGCGTGACTGGGTGCGCGACGGTCTGGTTTACGAAATCTATCCGCGCGCGTTCTCCGCAGCCGGAGATTTCAACGGCATCACTGCCCGCCTCGACGAACTGAAACAACTCGGTGTGAGCATTCTCTGGCTGATGCCGATCCATCCCATCGGCGAGCTGAAGAAGAAGGGAACGATTGGCAGTCCCTACGCGGTGCGCGATTACTACGCGATTAATCCTGACTACGGCACGAAGGCGGACTTCAAACGCCTGATCGCGGAAGCGCACCGCCGTCGGCTGAAAGTAATCATTGACGTGGTCGCTAATCACACTTCGTGGGACAGCGTAATGATGAAGTCTTCCGAGTTTTACGAACACGACGCGCAAGGACGAATCACCTACCCGCACGATTGGAGCGACGTCGCGGAGTTGAATTACAACAACCCGCAACTGCGCCGGTACATGACTGACATGTTGAAGTACTGGATTCGCGAGTTTGACCTGGATGGTTTCCGTTGTGACGTCGCTGAGGAAGTGCCGACGGATTTTTGGGAAACTGCGCGGGCCGAGCTCGAAGCAATTAAGCCGGACATCGTCATGCTGGCTGAAGGCCACAAACCGGAGTTACTGCTGAAGGCGTTTGATTTTGATTACTCGTGGCCGCTTCACAGTGCGTTAACGAATGTGTTGCAGGGTCGCGCTGCTGCGGCGTCTCTGCGCGCCGCGTGGGAACAGGAATTCAGGGAGTGGCCGCAGGGGTCACTGCACATGCGCTTCTCAGACAATCATGACGAGCGGCGGGCGATTGCGCGGTTCGGTGAACCTGGCGCTCTGGCTGCGTCTGCCTTGATGTTTACGCTGGACGGAGTGCCGATGCTTTACAACGGTATGGAGGTCGGCGATACGACGGAATCCGGCGCGCCGGCATTGTTTGAGAAGCTGCCAATCTTCTGGCCCATAGCTGAGCGGCGTCCGGAGTTTCCGCGCTTCTACCAACAGCTGAGCGCCTTGCGCCGGGCCAGCGCCGCGTTGCGACGTGGATCGGTCGAATGGATATCGAATTCGGATGAGTCGCGAGTGTTGACGTTTATGCGTCGCAGTAAAGGCGAAGAAGTGTTGGTGGCAATCAATCTTTCGAATCGTCCGTTCAGTGGGTCGGTTAGGATTGGAACGGTCGGCCGTTATAGCGATGTCACTCCCGACGTGGCGCCACCACTGCCGCCTGACGCGCCGGCGCCGGAACGTGCTGCGCGAAAACATCAGGTTACGCTGCCGACGCTGACGCTTGATGCCTGGGGCTACCGGATTTTCCGCCGCCGATCGTAGCGCAAACTGTTAGTTTGCGATTTGGGAAAAGCGAAAGTCGGCCGCAAACTAACAGTTTGCGGTACTCGATGACGCTCGAGGCCGACGGCGCGCAACGCGCGCGGTAACTCTTCATTCCGCATAAACCACTTCCAGACGTTTCCGCTGCGCGCATTCTCCGCGCTCAACAAAATTATGCCCGTGTTGATGCCGATTACGTCCGT
>JBKPNP010000688.1:0-7210 GCA_046732775.1 Acidobacteriota bacterium | reverse complement strand
ACGCGATGATGTAATCGCGGGTACGTGCAGATTCGGGCGAGCCGGCCACGCGTGGCCCAATCGCAATCTGCTTTTTGACGTGCTCCATAGCGCGTTCGCCGTTGAACGCGATCGCGTCGGGCGCCATGCCAGTCGGCGTCTTCGGCCGTTCGGTGGTTCCGATGCGTGAATTGGGTTGCGGTGCGTCTTTCGGACAGCCAGTCAGGAAAATCGACAACCCTAGCAGACACGCCACGGACACGAGCGGCCTGCACGAGGAGAGCGAGCGGACTAGACGAAGAGACATCAAACGAAAGTTACACTGTTACTCGGGCAAAAGGCAAAATCGTAAAGCAAACTGTTAGTTTGCTTTGACTGCATGGCATTCGACGCCAACGCAAACTAACAGTTTGCGCTACAAGAGCAGATTGCAAACGTTAGGGATGTGGATGGCGTGTGGGACTTTCGTCAGCCGGCGAGCTTCTGCGCCCGGCGACACTCCGAACAAAGTCCGATGATGCGGTGAAGGTGTTGCGTAATCTTGAAGTGATGCTTGGCGGCGAGTTTTTCCTGAAGCTCCTCGAGTTCTTCAGAATAGAATTCGATAATCCGGCCACACTCGGAACAGATCATGTGATCGTGATGCTGATGCTTGTAGTTGTGTTCATAGTGTGTGATGCCGTCACCGAATCTCACCTCGCGCGCCAGTCCGGCTTCAGTCAACAACTTGAGCGTGCGATAGACCGTGGTTTGGCCAATGCTCGGATCGTCGCGTTTTACCAACCGGTAGAGATCTTCACTTGAGAGATGTTCTTCGGTGCGCAGAAAGGTGTCGAGGATCAAGTCGCGCTGACTGGTGCGCTTGAGGCCTTTCTTCTGAATGTGTTGGAGGAAAACTTCCTGCTCTTCAGTCATTGGTTGGGAGGTCTGATTCATAAGTCGCGCGGTCTGGCTCGCCGCACCCGGCAACAAAATTCAACCTGATTCTACACTTCGAGACGATCAGTGTGAAGATGCTAGCGGCGACGTCAGACTGGAAAAGCGAATTGCCGCGACGGAGATTTGATCGGGAGTTTGTTGCGCCTTCTGACGCGTGTTATTTTCTCGGTCGTGCCGGGGTGGCGGAATGGCAGACGCTGCGGACTTAAAATCCGTTGTCCGTAAGGACGTGCGGGTTCGACTCCCGCCCTCGGCACCAAGCTTTCCTGCCCACCATTTACCTGAAGGGAGCAATCATGAAACAAAGATTGAACTATATGGAGGTGAACCCGAAACTCATGCACGCGATGTTCGCCTTGGGAGCGCCGGTCGCTCACAGCGAGTTGGAGACATCGCTGATCAACTTAATCGACTTTCGCGTGTCGCAGATAAACGGCTGCGCCTATTGTCTCGACATGCACTCAAAAGATTTACGCGCGGCAGGCGAAACTGAGCAGCGACTCTACCTGCTGGAGGCTTGGCGCGAATCCCCGTTCTATTCGGAGCGCGAACGCGCCGCGCTCGCGTGGGCTGAAGCCGTCACGCTGCTCACCAACAAAGAAGTGCCCGACGACGTGTACGAACAGGCGCGTTCACAATTCAACGAGCACGAGCTGGCAACGCTAACGCTTGCAGTGGTAGCTATAAACAGTTGGAATCGTTTGAACATCGCCTTTCGTACCACACCGGGCAGCTATCAACCCGGCATGTTCAAAACAGCAACGCCCGCGAAGACGTAGGCAACATAGTGCGCGGAGCGCACGTCAGCGTAAAGCCTGGGGCGTAAGCCCCAGAATCAGAAACGAAAAACGTACCGAGCCCGCCGAGCGGGCGACAGCTGTCACGCACGGCTGTCGCCCGCTCCCCGGGCTCACTAACTGTTCGCCGCTCTATCCTGGGGCTTACGCCCCAGGCTTTACGCTGACGCGCGCTCCGCGCGCTGCAGCAATTTTTAAACGCCGTAGGCGTTGGCTAATTCCAGCCTAGTCCGGGGTCCCCACACGGCAGCCCGGGTGGGGTGGAAGCGTTGTCTCAACCCTGGGTTTTCAATATTCAATAAAATAATCTTGTTTGAGTAAACGGGTGGAAGATATAGAAGGGCGGGTTCGACGTGTCAACGTTTTGATGAGGCCTGGAGGGCCGGCAGTTAATAGCCACGTCCGTGAGGGCGTGGAGAGAACGAGGCACACGGTATCGAGCGCCGAAGGTGCTACAGTTCCAAACATTCGACTGAGCTTAACGGAGATCAATTGCCGCACCTTCGGTGCTCTATTATGGATTACCGATCAATCCACGCCCTCACGGGGCGTGGCTATTTACTGCCGGCCCTCCGGGCCTAACTGCCGGCGGACGCGCGCGGTCCCAACGCAGTCCGAAATCAAAAATCATTTACACATACTTGCGGTAGCGCTACCTTATCCTCACCCAAACACCTCAGCGCAGAAACCTGCGCTGACACTCACTCGTTTCCATTCCAACTGCAGCGCAGAGGAGGATCTCTAACCATGTCTTACCGAAACCGTCTCCGTGTTCTCATCACACTTACCGTCTTATTAGGCGCAGTCTCGTTATCGTTGGTGAGTCGCGCAAATGTGGAAACACCTCAAGGTGCACAAGCCGCGCCACCCGCCGAGCGAGTATTCAAAAATGTTCAGGTGCTCAAGGGTCTGCGCGAAGGGGAGATGTATCAAACGATGAATTTTATGGCCGTATCGCTCGGCCAGCAGTGCACCTTCTGCCACATAAGGAACGGGAAGGACCCCAAGACCGGAGAAAGCATCTGGGTTTGGGAGAGCGACGACAAGCCTGAGAAGCAGTCAGCCCGCCGCATGTTGCAGATGGTGCTGTCGATCAACGGATCAAACAAGATTGATTTCGGACCAAACGCCGTGACCTGCTACACCTGTCATCGCGGCCAACGAACCACAACGGGTTTACCCTCGATGCCCGTGGCCAGATCGGGTCACGAGGGCATGAATGATCCGGCGCCAACCGTGGTGGCAGCGGCGCGTCCGTCTGTCGATGAGATATTCGCGCGCTACGTTCAGGCAGTCGGCGGTGCAAAAGCAGCAGGCACCACCTCAGTGGTAATGAAGGGAATGCGGGTGGCTTCGCAAGACCGTACATGGGCAAACGAAATCTTCTGGTCAGCTCCCGATAAACTTCTTAGTGTGATGACCCTGCCGAAGACAACCATTCGCCAAACCGCGGCGGGCGACAAGGGCTGGGTCTTGAACGGAACAAAGCTCCAGACGCTTACCGCGGCGCAGGCATCCGGCGCGCGGCGTGGTCTGGAAGAAGTGTTCAATGCGATCAAGGTCACTCTTACGCCGGGGATGCAGCTGGCCGGAATGGAAAAAATTGACGGACGCGATCAATGGGTGGTGGTGAAATCGACTCCCGAAACGACTCTCAGCTATTACTTCGATTCGGAAACCGGCCTCTTGCGCAGGCGGGTTGCCGTTAACCACGGCGCCGTCCTCCCGATACCTGAACAAATGGACTTTGAAGACTATCGCGACGTCGATGGCGTGAAGCTGCCGTTCCTGATTCGCAAGTCGGCGATCGATACGTACGACAGTTGGACGCGAACGTTCACAGAGATCAAACGAAACGTGGCGGTGGACGATGTTTTATTCGCCGAGCCGGCTGCGCAGCCCTAATCGCAAGCGCCCCGCTTAATCGACTGGAGCGCAAGCCCGCTTACGAACCGTTTGCAAGCGAGACGCTTGCGCTCCAGTCGATTAGGGACTTACTCCCGCGCCCGGTTGACCCAAAACGCAACTGCACATCCGGCGGCGAATACAAACGCGCTAGTCAACACTGGATGAAGCGCAGCCTTGGTATAAATGCTCGACTCAGCAACATGGCCCGGATAGCCGCCCCGTTCCTGACCGTCCACCGAAGGTGCGTGAAGACTATCTCGACGATCGGCCTTCGGCTTCTCGGTCTTCTGCAAGTCGAACATAGTCAACTCCATGACTTTGTCCGTCGCGCCCGGCGCGTAGTGTGCGGACTCGACAAGCGCTCTGCCTCCGCCACCGACGTAGACCTCACGTTGGGCATGCGTAGCGCAGAATAGAATTGCGTCGGCCACTGTTTCTGGTGCGTAAACCGGAGGTGGATTTAACGGCTCGACCAGCATTAAGTTTTTAGCGTGCTGGATGTAAGGCGTATCAATCGCGCTGGGCATGATCAGCGTTACGGAAATCGGTGCACCTTCTTTTTCAAGTTCCATGCGCAGCGCATCGGTATAGCCTTTGACGGCGTGCTTTGACGCGCAATACGTGCCTTGAATCGGAATCGCGCGCACCGACAGGACACTGCCGACATTGATCAGGGCACCGCCTTGTTGTCGTAAATGCCGGCAAGCCACCATCGACCCGTGCACCACACCCCAGTAGTTTGTTTCAAAGAGACGCCGGTGATCTTCAAGGGTTTGTTCCAGTACAGGTCCATAGATCGACACGCCGGCGTTGTTGACCCAGGTGTCAACACCGCCGAACCGCGTTATCGCTTCAGTAGCGATTGCCTCAACCTGATCGAACCTGCCAACGTCTCCAGTCACAAAGGTCGCCACGCCGCCGGTCGAATTTATCTCAGTCGTTAGTTGACGAAGCGCTTCCTCGTTACGCGCATTCAGGACCAAACGCGCCCCACGCTTTGCTGCGGTTCGTGCAGTAACCAATCCGATCCCGGAGGTTGCTCCGGTAATCACGACGACCTGATCTTCTAATCGCTTGAATGGCACGCTCATTTATAGAAAGCCTTTTGATGTTTGTTCTCAACGCGGGGAGTGCAAGGGGGCTCTCGAGGGGATGATCTATAAAGGTATGTTCTATGATTAGACTTGTAAAGCAAACTGTTAGTTTGCTTTGACTGAAAGGCATTCAACGGGGACGCAAACTAACGCGGCCGCAGTGGGTCAGTTTGGGAATAGGGTGAGTACCTTCCGCGGTAGCGGATGGGTCTTTGGATTGCGGATTGTCAATTGGCGATTTCGGCCCTGCGTCGCGATAATGCTAATCGACAATCGCCACTCGCAAATCGACAATCTGACACCCACCCGCTACCGCAGGTGGGACTGACCTCACTCCCAAACGGACCCGCTACTTTTAGTCTGCTTTGACTGCAAGGCATTCAACGCGGACGCAAACTAACAGTTTGCGTTACAACGGAAGGCAGATTGGAGGTTATTTCGAATGTTGATAGCAGTGGCAGGGCCTTACTCGGCCGGGACACCCGAGCAGCGGCAGCGCAATCTTGATGCGATGAACGAGGCGGCGGTCAGTGTGCTGCGACGAGGTCACATACCCGTGATTGGCGTGAACGCAGCGCTGCCTGTGGTCGAACGGCTCGACGAAACGGAAGACCGCTACGAGACGATAATGGCGATCTCTCTGGCGGTCGTGGGTAAGTGTGATGGCATTCTCATAATTGGCGAGTCGGCCGGTGTGACTCGAGAGCGCGACTTGATAATTTCGCAAGGCTTGCCGGTCTACAACACACTCGATGAGATTCCGTCGATGTGATACCGAATGGTGATATGCGCGCACGCGGTGCATAATGCAACTAAACAAATACAAGGGAGGAATTCGGTGAGCGAGGAAAGGATCGAAGATCGACTAGCAGATTTTACCAGAGACAAACGCATTCTTATTCTTTCATTAATGGCACTGGTTGTTGGCGCAACCAGTGCCTTTGTTGCGTACGTGTTGGTATGGCTGATTGCGGTTATTACAAACATCTCGTTCTACCAACACTTTTCAGCAGTTTTCCAGTCACCTGAAAAAAACCATCTCGGCTACCTGGTAATACTGGTTCCCGTGATCGGTGGTCTGATCATCGGACTGACAGCACGCTACGGCTCCGAGAAGATTCGCGGGCACGGCATACCGGAAGCGCTCGAGGCCATCCTGTTCGGACGCAGCCGCATGCAGTTAAGAGTTGCGATCCTCAAGCCGCTTACTTCGGCGATCTCCATCGGTACCGGAGGTCCGTTTGGCGCGGAAGGTCCGATCATTATGACCGGCGGCGCAGTCGGGTCTCTCTTCGCGCAACGCTTTCATCTCTCTTCGGCTGAACGCAAAACGCTACTGGTCGCGGGCGCCGCCGGCGGGATGTCCGCTATCTTCGCCGCACCGGTTGCGGCTGTGCTGTTGGCCGTCGAGTTGTTGCTGTTTGAATGGAAGCCGCGCTCGTTTATTCCGGTAGCGATCGCCTCGGCCGCAGCCTTTGCGTTACGTATCCCACTCCTTGGCGGCGGTCCAACGTTTCCGCTAACGCCCCATGCAATGCTTGGTGGCGAAGGGCTGGCGTTCGCGCTGGTGGTCGGCATCTTAGCCGGACTCGCTTCCGGTGCCCTGACCACTCTTGTTTATGCCTGTGAAGACCTGTTTACCAAATTGCCTTTTCATTGGATGTGGTGGCCGGCGATAGGCGGCTTGTGCGTCGGTATCGGTGGGCTGATCGAGCCGCGCGTATTGGGAGTCGGATACGAAACTATTCATGGACTACTGCGTGGAGAAATTATCGGCGGCGCCCTCATCGGCATCCTCATCGGCAAATCGCTTGTTTGGTCACTGGCACTGGGTTCCGGCACCTCGGGTGGTGTGCTCGCCCCGTTGCTGATGATGGGTGCAGCGCTGGGCGCGGTCGAGGCCGGCTTTATTCCGATCGGTGATACGGGGCTCTGGGCGTTGATCAGCATGGCGGCGATGATGGGCGGGACGATGCGTTCGCCTTTGACCGCGATGGTGTTCGCATTGGAACTGACTCAAGACATCAACCTGCTGCCGGGGCTGCTCGTCGGCTGCATAGCTGCGCACGGAGTTACCGTGTTGTTGTTGCGTCGCTCCATCCTGACAGAAAAAGTTGCGCGACGTGGTTACCACGTGATGCGCGAATACAGCGTTGACCCACTGACAATGGTGCGCGTCGGTGAAGTGATGTATGAAAACGTGTTCACGCTGCCGGTAAGTATGAAGGTGACAGAACTTTCAGATCGAATTGCGCAACATGATCCGGACGTTGCCGACCGGCAGGGGTTGCCAATCGTGGACGAGAAACAACGACTCGTCGGAATCATCACGCGCGGCGACGTTTTGCGAGCTATGGATCAGGGCGCCAACGGCGATACGACAGTTTTGGAGGCCGGCAGTCGCGATTTGATCATCACTTACCCGGATGAAATTCTGCACGATGCGGTGACTAAGATGTTGCGACATGATATCGGCCGCCTGCCGGTTGTCAG
>JBKPNP010000687.1:0-4826 GCA_046732775.1 Acidobacteriota bacterium | reverse complement strand
AGCGATCTCGTTATGGATCCGACGAACGCGAACATTTTGTACGCCGGGTTCTGGGAAGTTTACCGAAAGCCCTGGACACTCGAGAGCGGCGGCGGGGGTAGTGGAATCTTTAAGTCGACAGACGGCGGGGACACCTGGAATGAGATCACGCGGAACCCCGGTCTGCCTAAAGGGACAATCGGTATTGTCGGTATTACTGCTTCCGCCGCGATGCCGGATCGCCTGTGGGCAATTGTTGAAGCTGAAGACGGCGGTGTATTTCGTTCCGACAACGGCGGCAAGACCTGGACGAAAACAAACGAACAACGAAACTTGCGACAGCGCGCCTGGTACTACTCGCGCATCTACGCCGATCCCAGGAACGCGGACACCGTTTACGTTTTGAATACCGGTTTCTATAAGTCGAACGACGGCGGCAAGACGTTCACGGGGATTTCCGTCCCGCACGGTGACAACCACGATCTGTGGATCGCGCCGGACGATTCTAACCGGATGATCAATAGCAACGACGGTGGCGCGAATGTCTCGTTCAACGGCGGGAAGAGTTGGACGGAACAGGATCAGGCGACCGCGCAATTTTATCGCGTCGCCGTGGACAACGATTTTCCCTATCACATCTACGGCGCCCAGCAGGACAACTCCACCGTTCGTATCGCCAGCCGCACTACTGACTTTGGTATTCGTGAAGCCGATTGGTACGACGTGGGCGGCGGCGAGTCAGGCTGGATCGCGCCGTCGCCTAAAGACTCGGAAATTGTTTACGCCGGATCTTATGGCGGACTGATCACGCGCTACGATCACCACACCGGACAGTTGCGCGACGTGTCGCCTTATCCGAATAACCCGATGGGTGCCGGCGCAGACGTGTTGAAGTATCGCTTCCAGTGGAACTTTCCGATTCTTTTTTCACCGCACGATGCGAACACTCTTTACGCCGCCGGCAACGTTCTCTTCCGTTCGACCAACGAAGGTCAGAACTGGCAAATCATCAGTCCGGACCTAACGCGAAACGATAAATCGAAGCAAGGTTCATCCGGCGGACCGATAACTAAAGACAACACGAGTATTGAGTACTACAGCACGATATTCACCGTGATGGAGTCTCCAGTGCAAAAGGGAATTATCTGGAGTGGCTCCGACGATGGTCTGGTGCAGGTGACGAAGGACGGCGGCGGCAACTGGACTAACGTGACACCGGGAAAAAATATGATGCCGGAGTGGATTCAAATCAATTCCATCGAAGCGTCTCCGCACGATGCGGCCACCGCGTATGTCGCCGCCACGATGTACAAGTGGGACGACAACAAGCCCTACCTATACAAGACCAGCGACTTCGGTAAGACGTGGAAAAAGATTACGAATGGAATTCCCCCCACTGCGTTCACGCGTGTGATTCGCGAGGATCCGGCGAAGCGCGGGCTGCTTTACGCCGGCACTGAAACCGGCCTGTACGTCTCGTTTGACGATGGAAACAACTGGCAACCGATGCAGTTTAATTTGCCGATCGTTCCGATCACTGACCTGGTGATCCACGAGCGCGAGCAGGACCTCGTGGCCGCGACTCAAGGCCGTTCCTTCTATGTTTTCGATGACCTGCCGCTGCTTCATCAACTGAAGGACGCCGGCGGTTTCCCTGCGGTCAAACAGGCGAAGCTCTTTCAACCCGAGGTGACTTACCGCATGGATGGCGGCAGCGCGCAGTTGCCGGCCACGGCCACGATCGGACGAAATCCGCCGAACGGTGCCGTCGTTTATTACTCACTGAAATCAAAACCAACCAGCGACGTTGTCCTTGAGTTTCTTGACGCGTCAGGTAAGTCCATCCAGAAGTTTACGGCCAGAGCACCGCGACCGGCGCCCGCGGCGGCTCCGGCATCAGCAGCGGGAGCGGCGGCGGCACCGACGCCAACGCCCGGCGCGGCCCAGGTTACCGCGCCGCCTGAAACGCCTCAGGCGCCGTCAGGCGAAGAGTCGGAAGGTTTTGGAGCGGGCCGCGCGCCGCGCGTGTCGACTGACGTTGGGTTGAATCGCTTCGTCTGGGATTTGCGCTATGCGGAGTCAAGTCGTTTTCCGGGCATGATTTTGTGGGCGGGTGAAACGCGTGGGCCGCGAGTCGTGCCGGGCATGTATCAAGTGAAATTGACCGTTGACGGCCAAACGATGACCGAGAATTTTGAGGTCAAGCCGGATCCACGCCTTGCGACCTCACCGGCTGACTTCGCAAAGCAACTGGAGTTTGGCTTGAAGATTCGCGATAAGGTTAGCCAGACACACGACGCGATTCTGCAAATACGCGACGTTCGCAAACAGGTGGACGACTTACTGAAGCGCGTTGCCGGCCAACCGAGTTTCGAAGTTATTAACGATGCGGCGTCGACGCTGAAGAAGAACCTGGCGAGCGTTGAAGAGAGCCTTTATCAAACCAAGAACCAGAGCAGCCAGGATCCGTTGAACTATCCAATCCGGCTCAACAATAAGCTGGCAGCACTGGCGGGAGTGGTGCAAAGCGCGGACGCTGCGCCGACTGACCAGTCGTATGCGGTTTACGACGAACTGGTCGTCCAGATCGATGGGCAACTTGCGAAGCTGGCGCAGATCATGAAGACAGACGTGCCGGCATTCAACCAGCTCGTACGCGATCAAAACATTCCGGCGGTCACAGTGAAGCCGCCCGCGCCGTGAATGCTTTCGCCGCGACAGCGGCGATTAGAAGGTAGCCAGACGTCAGACGTCTCATTGTGTATTTCGCGTCGGAGATGCGCCCTTCGGGCCGAGGAACGCACCTCGATGCATAGCGTTGTTCGCTTGCTCGTGGTCCAGCGCGGGTGTACTCTTCATCTATTGCAGCCGGACCGCCGATCTACTTTAAACCCCTCTCCCGTACTTTTAAGTCCAATTTGATCCTGCTCAGGGGGTAAGGAAACACTATGAAAAAGTTACTACTGCTATCACTGATTGTGCTCGGTTCTTTTTCGCTGGCGGCAGCGGACACGATCTATCTACGCGGAGGCACGCAGTTGCGTGGCAATGTGCTGGGGTTTATCAACGGACGCTTTGCCGTCCAGTTGACCAGTGACGCAACGATACCCGTGAATCCATCCACCAATCGAAACCAGACAAGCACGTCAACTACTGGTACAACTCGCGTGGTAAGCGCCGGCGAAGTTATCTTCCTTCGGCCCCGCGATATTGAACGCGTAGAGATTGAAGGCCGCTCGCTCGACGAGGCGCGTTACCAGACCCGGACGGTCGAAGTCCGCCTCGATTCGAACTGGATTGATAGTGGGGTTGATTTGAGACGTGGCGAACGCGTGCGCGTCGATGCGACCGGCACCATTTACGCCGGCCGTTCGCGCATCACTCCAGCCGGGTTGAGTACAACCGATCCAAATTCTCCTTTACCACGTGCCGCCGAGGGCGAGCTGATTGCAGTCATTGGTAATGACTACAACTCACCAATTCTTGAAATTGGCGCCAGCCGGGAGTTCGTTGCCGATCGTGATGGCCGAATTTATTTCACGGCTAATCGCGCTGACTACAACGACGCGCGCGGCGTCTTCAGGGTTCAGGTCAAAAAGGAAATTGATTTGACGGCTATGGCCCGAACAGCGGACGACACCAATAACCGGAACGATAAT
Source organism: Acidobacteriota bacterium (assembly GCA_046732775.1). GTDB lineage: Bacteria > Acidobacteriota > Blastocatellia > Pyrinomonadales > Pyrinomonadaceae > PSRF01. The sequence continues at coordinate 1,188 of JBKPNP010000687.1, read as the reverse complement.
TACGATCCGTTCTACTCCGGCGAAAGTGGGACAGCAGCCCCGGTGCGTTCGCGCGTACGTGGTGGCTATAACAATCCGGCGACAGGCAGGGGTAATCGCACCAGTGAGAAAACTGTAGACGTGCCTGGAAATCAACAGGGTGGCGTGGACACAGGCATCGAGCTTCGCAGCGGCGATCAGGTGGTGGTGACTACGACGGGCAACATCTCGGCCGGCCGGCGCGCGGGCGTAGTTTCACCAGACGGCGGCCAACAAGGGGCAGCGGGAGTCTTTGGCGCTTCGAGATATCCGGTGCCGACGGTCGGCGTTGGGGCATTGATTGGTTATATCCGTTCGACCAATGGCCAGGCGTCGCAACCGTTCTTTATCGGAAGCCAGGCGACGTTCACCACGCCCGTCGATGGCCGGCTCTATCTGGCCGTCAACGACGATAACTATTCGGATAACAGCGGCAGCTTCAGCGTCCACCTCGTTTACCCGGCGTTCCGTTAAATTTCCGGGGCGACCACTACGGTCGCATTCTGGCATCGGACCGTCCCTGAAACCGCCGGCCTCCCGGCGGTTTTTGGTGACGGGCAGGGTAGGGCGTGCTAAGATTCCGCCGTCATGCACGCTGACGTTGTTATTATTCGCCTAATATTTACTGCAATCCTGGTCGCTTCTGGTTATGTTTTAAAACCCGTGAGTGGCGATCCGCGGATTTCTGCGGCTGTGGGTGGCTTGATCGCCATCTGCATAATTTTCTTTGAACGCAGAATACGGCGCGCATCTCTGAAGACTTTGATCGGCGCCGCCATCGGTTCAATTCTCGGCATCATTGGCGCGTTTCTCATCGGCTCTCTCATCAGTCGCCAGGAGTCTCCCGCCGTCGCTGCCGAAGTAAAAACATTTCTCACGCTCGCGTTAACTTTTTTCATGGCCTATGTCGGCCTGATGGTCGGGGCAGCCAAAGGCGACTATCTCGAGCTGTCGGCGCTCGGCGGCATACTCACCGATAAAGCCTCGCGGCGCGATCTTAAGATTCTCGACACCTCTGTAATCATCGATGGTCGTATCGCTGACGTCGCTGAGACCGGCTTCCTGACGGGCTCGCTGATCATTCCGCAGTTCATCCTCCGTGAGTTGCAGCAGGTGGCAGACTCGCCTGATTCTTCGAAGCGCCAACGCGGACGGCGCGGTCTCGACATG
>JBKPNP010000686.1:0-1916 GCA_046732775.1 Acidobacteriota bacterium | reverse complement strand
CCGTACAGGGGTTGAAGCGCGTGCGCTTCATGGCGAAAAGTCCGGACGATCGCATCTTCGTCACGGACATGTACAACCTCACCGACAACAAGAAAGGCGCCGTCTATATTCTCGATCAATTCGATCCGGCCACGGGCACGTTCAAAAAAGTAACGCCTTACATGGAGGGTTTGCGAAACCCGAACAGTATTGCGTTCTACACAGATGCAAACGGCGTCCAGTGGTTTTATCTCGCACTCACCGATCGTCTCCTGCGTTATCGCTTTACGGCGGGAGAAATGAAGCCCACGGCAACTCCGGAAGTGCTCGCCACCTTCCCCGACTACGGCTTGAGTTACAAGTATGGCGGCTGGCATCTGACGCGCACGATCGCAATCGGCGGCGACGGCAAGCTCTACATATCCGTGGGCAGTAGCTGCAATGCCTGCGAAGAAAAGGAAGACGTGCGCGCGAGCGTGTTACAGATGGATCCTGACGGCAAACATCAGCGCCATTTTGCGCGCGGGCTGCGAAACGCGGTTGGCTTGCGCTGGATTAACGATGAGCTTTACGCGACGAATATGGGGTCTGATCATCTCGGCGATCACAAACCCGCGGACACGATGTTTGCGCTCGCCGACGGCGCGAACTATGGCTGGCCATATTGCTATCAGTCAGGCGCCACGCGCGTGGCTGATGTGAAGTTTAATCCTGGCGGTAAGAAGTTGAGCTGCCGCACAGTGCCGCTCGCCTTTGCAGCATTCGACGCGCACAGCTCTCCGTTAGGTTTCGAATTCTTCGATTCGATGGATCTGGGCCCGGTCAGTAAATCGGGTTACGGTGGGCCGTTGCGGGATTCTTTTCTGGTGGCGCTGCATGGCTCGACGAAAGAAGGTTTGAATCGCGGGTACCGCGTGGTGCGAGTTTGGAAACAGCGCAAGTCTGACGATCGACCCGAGGACTTCATCAACGGCTTTTTGGCGGATGGCAAAGTCTACGGACGACCGGTCGACATTATGCAGTTCCGTATAAACGGGTTTCTGTTGACGGACGATAAAGCCGGCGTCATCTATTACGTGTTTGAGGAGTAAGCAGAACCCATGATCGTGCTGATCAACGGATCATTCGGCGTAGGCAAAACCACGATAGCCAGGCTATTGCGCAAAAGGTTTCGCGGCAGCGTCATCTATGATCCGGAATGGGCGGGAGTGGCGTTGATGCGTTCTGCCAAATGGATTCGGTACGAAGGCTCAGGCACTGACGATTTTCAGGACATACGTTTATGGCGCCGGCTAACGGTTGCTGGTTCCAAACTTTCGCGGCGACTCTTTTCCGGCCCTGTGATTTTGCCCATGACCTTTACCGACCGCGTGTACTTTGATGAAGTCTTGTCTGGTCTCAACCAAATCGATCCGGATGTGAAAGTTTTTTGCCTGCGCGCCACTCTGGAAACCGTCCGGCAACGAATAGCGCAACGAGCGACCGATAACGAACCGCGTGCGGCTAGCTGGGTCGCGCGTCGCATCATTGATTGCGCTGAAGCGCATCGCGATCCGCATTTCGGTCAGCCAGTGGAGACTGACGGTCGATCAGTCAACGAGGTCGTCGCCGACATCGAGGCGCAATTGGTTTAGTTTTGGAACTAAAACGGCGCGCCACGCGAATTAATTAGGAGTAGTCGTTTCCCAACTGCAAATTGGCGGCATTGTCTGAACCGTTGATGCGATCTGCGCACACTTTTTCAGCATCTCAAAGACGACTTCGATCGTGGTTTGGAGGTTTGGAACTATGAGACGTGCTTTTCTTTTGGTCGCCATGCTTTGTTTGACGCTCCCGGGCCCTTCGCCGGCTGCAGCAACAGATTCTGCAGGAAGTAAAAATGCGCCTCGGTTGGGCAGCGAATTTAATCTTCACGTCGGTGAGCGCGTCAGTCTTCA
>JBKPNP010000685.1:0-2326 GCA_046732775.1 Acidobacteriota bacterium | reverse complement strand
GGACGGTGTAAATCAGTTGACCGTCGGAGCGTTTGACCATCATCTGATTACGGCAAAGGTAAGAAGTTGCCAGTAGCGAGAAGCCTTCGGGGACGCGGTCGAGCTGCAAACCGTGGTTTTGCCAAACGCGCAAGACGCGTGCGAAGTCGGGGTAGTCGTGCCAGATTCCCGAGCCAGGATTATTGATACCCTTAAAAATCGGATCCTGCGGCTCGATAATTCTGATGAAGCGGTACTGGTATTCAAGCGGGCGATTCACGCGCTGCTCGTGTTGTTCCAGACGATCAAGCGTCACTACCCGCGCGCCAAAACTAAGTCCGACCAACTGATGTCCGCCGCAAATCGCGAGCACCGGAATCTTGCAATCGCGAATAAACGCGCCGAAAGTCTCCAGCACCACCGGGTTGTAGTAATCGAAATCGCGCAGCGTACCACTGAGAACGATCGCGTCCGGTTTGAATTGTTCAGCGGCGACTGCAACTGACGCCAGTGGCGTTACCTGGGAGCTGGGACTTTTTACCAGCCGCTCGAGGTTGCTGACGATATTCTCAATCGCCATTCCGGCAATGCGACGCTCTCGCTTGATCTCGAGCTCGGCAGCGCTGCCCCATTCGCTGCGTGCCACGTCAGACAGATCGTCTTCGTCGCGCAGCAGACAATCAACCACCAACACGCGCACGGCCTCGATCTGTTTTTCGATCGGTTCGTAGCGACAGAAGGTCTGTTGATTAAAAGGGAAGGGAAGCGTCTCTGCTTCGGTAGTTGGTAGCTCTTCAGTCAATAGTTCGCGCGGCTGCTCGATCATTCTCGGAGTATTAAACTTCGAAGTGAAGCTTAACGCAAGCCCTCAAGTTTCTTTTTTGTTACGTAACCGTTCATAAATTGTCTGACTATAGTGAGTGGTAACCCTAGCCCTCCATAACTGTCGGGCTACTGCCCCGGCGCTGCAAGCTGTCTTGGACTATCGTTGAGTGGCAATCGAGCCCTCCATGACTGTCGGGCTACTGCCCCGTGGCGCGCTGAATCCCACAACGTCACGGGCTCGCCGACGTCCCGAGTTGGAACCAAACATCTACGCCCTCATTGACGTGCAGCCCCGGGGGTAGTAGCCCGACAGTCATGGAGGGCTACGCGAAACACAACCCTCGTGCGTCAATAGCGAAGATACTCCGTGACCTACATCCGCTGCTTCGTACTGGTCTTGAATTCCGGCATTTGAGTGCCGGCGCCTGCGGCTGCAACTTCAGTGCGAATACTTTCAATTAACAGTTTCGTTACCCGCGTCTTCAATCGTGGCGGCCCACTGCCGCAATAGTGGTCAACCAACAACAGCATCCGGTGCCAGGAAGACTCGAGCTCGTCCGCAAGTTGGGAGATTCTGGTTATGTCGTAGGGGACCGCCACTTGTTCGCAGCCGGCGCGAGCGAAAACGGATAAGTAACGGGCGGTGGCCAGGTCGGGACAAAGTAAGCGGCGGCGTCCGGCCTTCAACTCAACACCGAGCAGAGTGTGTTGAATGGCGACGCGCGGATTGTTTCCGAGAGCTTCAAACTGGTAGGAGCGAGTGCGTTTAGTGCGCACTCGCTGGCGATAAATGTTTGGCAACCAGGCCTCGTTGAGATCGGAACGCACCTGCGCCGCATGGTCCTGGGCGTTCATTTGTCGCGGTCCCGAATTCGAGGAAGAGCTCATCGATGTTGAGCTAACGACGTGAGATTGAAACGCCAGGTTTGCTGGTCAAGAGATTGAGTACCCGGCCTGGGAATAGCCCAAGATACAAAACGCCGAGCACCGTGATGACCAGGGCGACAGCAATGCTGGCCGGTATTGGCGGCGCGGTCCAGGGCGTAGTTCGTTCCCGAAAGAACATCACCACGATGAGGCGCAGATAGTAATAAGCGGAGACTGCAGTATTGAGTACACCAATTACAACCAGGGCGTAATAGCCCTGATCGAGCGCGGCGCCAAACACCGCCACCTTGCCGATGAAGCCGGCCGTTATCGGCATTCCCAAAAGGCTCAGCAGAAACAGCGACAAACAAAAAGAAAGCCAGGGCGACTGGAAACCAATGCCGTTGTAGTCTTCAACTTCCGTGCGCCGGTCTGCCGAACGCGCAATCAACTGCACGACGGCAAACGCTCCGAGGTTCATGACGGCATAAGTGAGCAGGTAGAAGATCACCGCGACGATGGCAGCGTCACGTTGTTGCGCGTCAGCAGCGGCGCCGGCGGCAATAAAGCCGACCAGCGCGTAACCTGCGTGGGCTATCGACGAATAAGCAAGCATGCGCTTGACGTTGTTTTGCGCAATCGCGACTACGTTGCC
>JBKPNP010000684.1:0-3217 GCA_046732775.1 Acidobacteriota bacterium | reverse complement strand
CTTACTACGAACAACGACATTTGATCGCGCCTGGTCTGACCGGTTGGGCACAGATTAAGTATCCCTACGGCGCGTCGATCGAAGATGCGCGCCAGAAGCTGCAGTACGATTTGTACTACATCAAGAACCAGAGCCTCATGCTCGACGCGATTATTCTGTTCGAGACGGTGAAGATAATAATCTTCGGCCGCGGCCGGTAGTTAGACAAGTATTTGGAGGGTTGTCATGAAAGTAATAAAGAAAATCGTCGCCGCAGTTGTTATGGCAACGATCGTCATTTCCGCCACCGCTGTTTCTTTTGCGCAAACGCCCGAGACGCGTGGCGCCAGGACGCGTCAGCGATTCGCTGCGAAAACGGCGACGCCGACCGAGGTAGCGCAGGAACCAGCCGCGAAGTCGCAGGACCCTCCTAAAGCCGAAACCGAGCCACGTTACGAAGGTGACATGACCGAGCCATCCGCGAAACAGGCCGACGCTGTGGGGCGCGTAGATGTAGCTGAAGTCAAAAAAACTGCCGCTGATAACAAGCCGTCGGATATTCCGGAAGACACCCAGTCCAACCGGCACGAGCAACCTTCTGAAGAGGCGGCTGTCGTTCCCTACTACAACAACTTCTTCAACACTTATCGACTCGGACCAGAAGATATCGTTTCGGTGAACGTCTTCGGCCAGGATCGCTATTCACGATCAGGCATCATCATCCCACCCAGCGGCCGCATCTCGCTGGCACTGATTCCCGGGGGAATTTTTGTTAACGGCAAGACGGTTGATGAAGTGGCTGAATCGATCAAGAAACGTTACGACGAATACATCATCGATCCGCAGGTTACGGTTTCGCTCGATAAGGCGTCTTCTTATCGCTACAGCGTAATTGGCGATGTCGGTCAGCCGGGGATTCGCATGATGAGTCATCGCATGACGGTGGCCGAGGCGATTGGCGAAGCGGGTGGTGTTTTGTCCACCGGCAATCGCAGCAAGATTATCGTGCTGCGCCGTCAAGCCGACGGAAACCTGATGCCGATTCCCGTCAACCTCACTGCCATCTACCAGGGCAAAGCTCCTGACATCACATATCTCGTTCCCGGCGATCAGGTGATCGTGCCGGGCAATAAGCTGAAGACTTTCCAAAAGATAATGACGTTTTTCCCAGTGCTGAACTTTGCGCGAATCTTTACCGGCGGGTTGTTGCCGTAATTCCGTGGGCAGTGAGCAGTGAGCAGTTGATGAGACCAATGAGAAGGACAATCCGCATGATCCGGGTAAAAGCTCGAAGAGCGCGACCAGTACCATCCCCGCGCGCATTGTTTGTATTGCTCTTACTGCTCACTGCCCACTGCTCCCGGCTCCCTGTTTCTGCTTCCTCCTGGAGCAAACAACGCACCGGTTCACTCGCCTGGCTTCACGCAATTCACTTTCTCGATCATGATCGCGGCTGGGCGGTTGGTAGCCGCGGCACCCTGTTATCGACGAACGATGGCGGCAAAACCTGGCAGCGCAAACCGCAGCCAACGGAAGACGCGATCCGCGACATTTACTTTTCCAACGAGCGCAATGGCTGGCTGCTATGTGAACGAAACATTTACGACCTCCGCTCGAACGACGAACAGCGCGCCTATCTGCTGAAGACTAACGACGGCGGCGAACACTGGCAGCGTTCGAATCTCCGAGGTGCAAACGTAGATGCGCGATTGATGCGCGCCATGTTCAATGACAGAGGACACGGCTGGGCGTTTGGCGAAGGCGGTGCAATTTACCGGACGCAGGATGCGGGCACGAGCTGGCTGAAACTAAAGGTGCCGACGCGTTATCTGTTGCTGGGTGGCTCGTTTGTGAATGACGACAGCGGTTGGTTGGTTGGCGCAGGCGCCACCATCCTTCAGACCTCAGACGGCGGCGAAACCTGGCATCAGGGCAATCTACCGGCGGCGACGAACGTTCGCTTCAACGCCGTTTCTTTCGTCGATGCTCGATCGGGTTGGGCTGTCGGGAGTGGCGGCGCTATTTACCGCAGCCTCAACGGCGGGCGCAGTTGGCAAGCGCAGAGCTCAGGCGTAACCGCGGACTTGTTAGACGTAAAGTTCATTGATGTACTTGAAGGTTGGGCCGCAGGCGACGAAGGTACCTTGTTACACACACGCGACGGCGGCGCACATTGGATGAGCGAACGTAGCGACACCGATCATGCGCTGGAGCGCCTTTACTTTGTCGATCGTTCGCACGGCTGGGCGGTTGGCTTCGGCGGGACAATCATCGCTTACAACACGACAGCGTCACTCACCACCGCTCCACGACTGAAGAACTAGCCTCACGGAATTTCGCAGCTCCTCGCAGTGCTCCGAGGGAATAATACTTCTCAACGATGCTATTATCAGCCTCGAACTGGATAAGCTATTTACGCCGCGCCAGTAGCCCGACACTCATGGAGGGCTACGTTACCAATCAACGTTGGTGTGAGCGCGTGCACCGCGGTTGACCCACGAGAGTTGCGCTCCCCGTAGCCCTCCATAACTGTCGGGCGACTGCCCCCTGGCTCCGTGGCAAATATCGAGATGAGAATCACGCGCGCCTTGCAGTTGTGCCTATTGCTGACGGTCGGCTGTTGCTGCTCTTTTGCGCAGGCGAAAGATAAAGTGCCGGTTGTCGAAATTCCCTTTGACTTTTACCACAACGAGATCATCCTTCAGGTGAACGTCAACGGCAAAGGCCCGTTTAACATGATGCTGGACACCGGCACTGACCCGTCAGCTGTCGACCTGGCTACCGCGAGAGACTTAGGTTTGAAGCTCGATCCCATAGGCAAGCAGGCCTCGGGTGGCGGGACCAGCGTGACCCTGGCGTATGCGACGAAGCTGCCGCTCGTCGAGGTTCGAGGGTTGACGATTAAAAACCTCGAGGCCGCGGCGATTGACCTGACCAGAATCAGCGAGCGCCTGGGGAAGCCCATTCATGGAGTGCTTGGACATAGTTTGCTGAATCGACGCATCGTGCAGATTGATTATTCGAATCATGTCGTGCGCTTTCTCTCCGAACCGCCGTCCCTGAAGTCCATCAATCAATCTAGCTCTCCCAAATTCACGGCGCTGACTTTTCGCTACGCCGATAATGTCCTCGTTGAAGGGGTGTACGTAAACGGAAAGAAGATGGTAGCGAATTTAGACACCGGCTCCGACGGAACCTTTCAACTGACACCAGCCGCGGTTTCCGAATTAGGCTTGGA
>JBKPNP010000683.1:0-2815 GCA_046732775.1 Acidobacteriota bacterium | reverse complement strand
ATCCCAGACTCCCGTCACGAGAGTCACATCTGGTAAATGTGTGCCGCCGGCAAAGGGATCGTTAAGGGCCACAACGTCGCCCGGCTGAAGTTTTACTTCGCGCAAAGCGGAGGCCACGGCCATGGGCATCGAACCGAGATGCACGGGCATGTGATCGCCTTGCGCAATTACCCGTCCGTCGGGATCGAACACAGCGCACGAATAATCGCGCCGCTCCTTTATGTTTGGCGAGAAGGCCGTACGCCGCAGTGCAATGCCCATCTCTTCGGCGACGGAAGTGAAGAGCGCGCGATAGATTTCGAGAGTTACCGGATCAAACTTCATCGTTCTACTTGCTGCCAAGCTGCGAAGCTCACGTAGTCGAAACTCAAGTTAGATAACGCTCAGTCAGGAAGGCGGGCTTGCCCCCGCTTTGTATTATTTATTTAGAAGTTTAACTCAAGAGAGCGGGGGCAAGCCCACTTCCTAACCTGCAAATTGATGTTACTTGACCGATCAACCTCTGAAAGATTTAAACTCAGCGACTCACCTGATTTGAATGATTAAGTTTCCGTAAGCATCAACCTGCGCCAGGCAGCCCGAAGGAATCAATGTGGTTGACGAATACTCACTGACGATGCACGGCGAGCGCAGTCGCGCGTTCGCTTGCAGCGCCTCGCGCTGGTAAAACGCGACGTCAATTTTCTTCCCGTCAATGTATGCGCGCACGCTACGATGCGCGGCGGCGAAACGTTTTGTAGTCGCTTCAATTTTGTGCTTTGCCAAAGTCTTCACCAACCCGCTCGAACGCACGCGCGCATTAACTATCTCGACGACGCTCGCGTTCTGGGAATAGCCGTAGCGCTCGCGATGCGCGCGGTGAAATTCGGCGCTGATCTTGCCGGGAGTGTATTTCGCATTCAGCTCAAACGACTGCCCCTGATAACGAAGCGCCAGCGAACGTTCGTGAAGCTGCAGTGCCGGCTCGAATCCTTCATCGCGCAGGGCGAGGGCGGCGTTGCGTTCCATCTCTCTGAAGACCTGATTGAGCTTCTTCTCGACGCCGCGTCCGTCAGGCAGCATGATCGTGCGGCTTTGGTCCTTCACGACATTCGCGGCCAGTACGCCGATGGCGGATAGCGCGCCGGCTGCGGTTGGCACAATGACTTGGGGAATCCGCAGCGCCTGAGCTAGCTCGACCGCGTGAAGTCCACCGGCGCCGCCAAAAGGTAGCAACGCAAACTCGCGCGTGTCGAAACCTCGTTCAACTGAAATCTGCCGCAGCGCGCGTTCCATGTTGGAGTTGGCGATCGTTAACACTCCCTTTGCGGCTTCTACAGCGCTGACTGCGGGACCGGCAACCGTAGCCATCTCCTTAGCAAGTTCCGTTAGCGCGGCTCGCGCTCGTTCCTCGTCGAGCGCAAACTCGCCGCCCAGCAGACCTACACCCCCAAAATGTCCTAACACGACGTGCGCGTCTGTTACCGTCGGCAGCAACGATCGTCCGTAGCATGCCGGGCCGGGGTTCGCGCCGGCGGATTCGGGACCGACACGCAGCGAGCCGCCTTCATCGAGCCGCGCAATCGAGCCGCCACCCGCGCCGACCGTGTGAATGTCCATTGTCGGTATGGCGACAGGCAGACCAGCCACGGACGCCTCGCTCGTCATCCGCAGTCCATCCGGGTCGCACAACGCCACGTCGGTTGAGGTGCCGCCCATGTCGAACGTAATCACTTTTTGAAATCCAGCAGCGGCCGCCGCTCGCAGTGCGCCGACCACCCCGCCAGCGGGGCCGGAGAGAATTGTGCGCACCGGTTCGCGCGCCGCAACGGAAGCAGAAATACTGCCGCCGGATGACTGCATGACACGCAGCTTCGGAGTGTGCTTCGTCAACCGATTGAGGTAGCTGCCCATCAACGGTTGCAGGTACGCGTTGATAGCCACCGTCGAGGTGCGCTCAAACTCGCGATACTCCGGATGGATTTGATGGGACAGCGAAACAGGTAAGCCAAGTTCTTCCAGCGCGTCCGCGATCAGTAACTCGTGTTGCGGATTTGCGAAAGAAAAGAGCAGACAGACGGCGACAGCTTCGACGCGCGCCACGCGCAGCTTCTTAACGAGTGACTTCAAGTCGCTGGCGCGCAGCCCCTCGAGTATTTCTCCCGATGCCGCGACGCGCTCGCGAACCCCGAAGCGTAAATCGTCAGGCACTAAGGGCGGCGACCGGTGCGCGTTGAGGTTGTAAAGTTCGGGTCGCGCCTGACGGCCGATGACCAGCACGTCTTCAAATCCTGCGGTAGTCACCAAAGCAGTGCGCGCGCCACGCCGCTGCAGCAGCGCATTCGTGCCGACGGTAGTGCCATGGACAACTTCAATTCGCTCTGGCGGAACGCGGAGTCGAGCGGAGATCGATTTGAGACCGTCTGAAATTGCGCGCGAAGGATCGGCGGGTGTCGAAGGGAGCTTGAAGATTTCCAAGCGTCCGTTTAGCTCAAAAACAAAATCGGTAAACGTGCCGCCGGTGTCAACGCCTACGCGAACGGTGGCAAGTTTCAAGTTCCGAGGAGCCAGTTTCGAGTTCCGAGTTGCCAGTTTCGAGTTGGACATGCGAATTCAACTTGGAAGCTGATTGGGGAACGCAAAGGCTTTAGCATCTCGCTCAGCTGGAGCGAAAAGATATCTCATATTTAAAACTCGAAACTCGGAACTCGAAACTGTTTTTATTCGACGCGCACCCAACCGCGGCTCCCGTTTGACGCGCGTGCAGCGTCAAGCACTTGCTGCACCCGGTACCCGTCCGCAAACGTGGCCGCGCCTGCGACTGTCGTTTGCTCCT
>JBKPNP010000682.1:0-1834 GCA_046732775.1 Acidobacteriota bacterium | reverse complement strand
CGTCAACCGCCTTCACGTCCCGATACTCAACCATTTGAGTTGGATCGAGTTGCGACTGGTAGATGAACAAGTCAGAGGTAATCCGGCGTTGCTTCTTGAGTTTACCTTTCTCGTCAAACTCTTCAACCGTTTGCTCTTCCTCGGCGACGAGGTCCTTGAACTTCGCTCTGTACTCGTCGATGCCGGCGGTGGCGCGTTGAAGGAGATCCTGGAGGCGAGGCTCGAGGTTAGGGCGCTCAGTAGCCGCTGAACCTGCAGCCTGTTGCGCTAAGGATGGGGCAGTGCTGAGCAGGCAAAGCATGGCAAACAGACATACAGGTTTCGACATTTTAGATAACTTAACTATTCCCTGGCGGTGATGACGACCGCCTTTATAATAGCCCATCATGGCAATACACCTTGTGCTCGGGGTGACGCAAGCCCATTAATGATGGCTAATTTACCGGCCCTAGACGGGCGCGAAACCTGATTCACCTAAGAAGCTAACGGTCCAGTTTGCATCAACGAAATACCAAAGCCTGGCTGAACTGGCATACGTAAGTCATCTCGCTTGAAACGTACGGTTTAGGAGTGCTGAAAAATGAGCGTTTACGACCCCTCTAGACCGCCGGGCGACCCGACCTTGTCCGGCAATAACCGCAAACTATGGATCATTGGAGGAGTGCTCGTCGTTGTCGTTCTCTTTATGGGTAGTTGCGTCCTTTGCGTCTCCTTAGTCGCTTATTCAATGCTTGATGACGGAGAGCGAAAGGAAACGCTTAATCGCGAAAGCCCCGATAGCTCAAACGGTGACGGCAGTGCCACCAGGGCTGGTCAGCTTGCGGGCAATTCGTGGGCTGGCAATTTGAATTGTGATGACGGAGATACGATGCCGGTCGTTATTAAGGTTTCTGACGAAGGCCAGCCAATTTATTCTTATACAACTCGGAGCGGCGATCGTGAAGCCCCAATCACCGAGGTGGGCCAGACTTTCCGGTTTGTTCCTCCCGGAGGGGGAGTCTATACCGCGGTAGTGGATTCTCTATCTGTCTCAGCGGAAGGATTCAGCTATTCGACCAGGACAACAACCGAGCGCGCCGGGGGTGGAACTATCAGTCAAGGCGGTGGCCGGATTTCAGTATCGGCAAGCTTGAACGGTGAGAATCTGGAGGTTGAGATCACGAGAAGCTCGCAGATGACGACGAGCCAGCCGGGGATCGTATTGCAAGGTGATGAATCAACCTACGTTTGCCGGGGTACGATCCCGAAGCAGTAAAGCCCAACGTTAAAACTTAACCAGAAACTCGCGCACCAAATTGAGACCGAAGTCGATCAGAAGCGTCTGCGTGCCGCTGCGCAAGCCGTCCTTGTAGTCGTAACGCGATGGATACCAGGTCTCGTAAGGAATGATTGCCCCGGCGTAGATGCCGGCAAATCGCGGCAGCGAAACTACGCGCTTGCCGTCACGATTGCGCGAGGTAACATTCTCCAGCAGCGCATCCGTGGCCCGCGGCCAGAATCCTGTGCGCGTGCTGCGCCTGAATCCGGTGTCGAGATGTAACGCTTCATCGAGCCCATAGGTAATGCTCTGGTGAATGGCGTTCTTGCCGAAGTTGGAAGCAAAGCGCTTGGCGTAACCCTTACTTCCCTGCTCCCACTCCTCCGGATGATCGCGCCATTGATCGATACCGGCAGACACTGCGGTACGTGCGAGCCGGAGTGGGCCCACCGTGTTTTTCACAAACCGCATGAACCGTTCGGTGTGAGTCGGGAAAACGTAAGGTTGACCTGATTGTTTTGCCGTCGAATTAGGATCCGGCTGTTGTGGATGCTGCTCCACATCCGCGACTTCAGC
>JBKPNP010000681.1:0-5364 GCA_046732775.1 Acidobacteriota bacterium | reverse complement strand
GGGATGAATTGGTAGGCGCTGTATGCGCCGATAAAAATAATTGCAATGACGACCAGGAACTTTAGCCGCGCGCCACCCTGTTCAGATTTATTGCAGACTTTTCTCATTTCTCACGAGGGTTGAAAACTTGCCGCAGCGACTTACGCAATACCGCACCGCCGATCTCTTTGCCACTAACAATTCGCGGGCGGCCGATGCGTTCGAGCAATACCCAGTTGACGTGGCCTGCGGTTCGCTTTTTATCGTGAGCAATCGCGCTGATGACGTCGTTCACGTTCAGGTCTTTCACAGGCGGCAGTGGCCCGCAAAGGCGGACCGCGCGCGTTAGTGATTCTAACTCCGATTCCGCGAGCAGTCCCAGGTTTTTTGAAATCTCGCCAGCCGCAAGAATGCCATAGCCGACAGCCTCACCATGCCGGAAGCGTTTGTAGTTTGTCGTTGACTCCAGCGCGTGGCCAATTGTGTGACCGAAGTTCAGAATTCGTCGCGACCGGTGATCCATCCGCGCCGGATCTTCCAGTTCATCCTGTCGGACAATCTCCGCCTTGAAAGAACAATGCGCCGCGATAAACTGTTCTAACTTAGACGAGAATACCAGTTGGTTCATGCCACAAGTTTTCAGATAGTCAGTTGTTTGGTTGAAGAGTTTTCGACTACCTACGGCGCCCTGCTTAACGCATTCGCACCAACCGGCTGTTCGTTCGCGCGCGGGCAACGTGACCAACGTGTCGATATCGATAAGCACCGCTGCGGGTTGATGGAAGCTGCCCACCAGATTCTTACCGCGTGACAAATTCACGCCTGTCTTGCCCCCAACGGACGAGTCGATTTGCGCGAGCAGCGTAGTCGGCAGTTGGATAAAAGGCAGTCCCCGCAGGTAAATAGAGGCCACGAAGCCGGCAATGTCACCGACGACTCCACCGCCGAGTGAAACAACGGCATCGCCCCGTTCGAGCCGCGTTTCCTGTAGAAAGTGAACTAATTTTTCAATCGTTCTCAGCGATTTAGCACGCTCGCCTTCGCCGATCAGCAAATGCGAAACGTCAAACCCTTGCGTCTGGAAACTTTCGACAACACGTGAACCATAAAGCGAGAAAACAATTTCATTGGAAACGATCACCACTCGGCGCGCGACCTTTCCCAGACGGGTTCGCGCAACTATGCCTGCGTCTGACAACAGTCCGCGGCCAATGTGGATTTCGTATTTTTGCTTTCGCGCTTTCGCGCGTACCTGAAGACGGGGCAAGCAAGCTCCTCTCACGAATCAACGAGGGCGAACGATGGTCTAACTTGCAGGCAGACTAGGTCACATTATGAATGCGCGCAACCGTAGATATTCCCTGAGTGTCTCGAGAAAACCCGATCCGCAAGGCGATACCTAAGTTAGTTGGATTATGAAATTTGAAAGGGATGATAGAAAAGCGAATGGGCGCGACAACGTGGGAGTATATCGCGCCCATTCATATTTGTGGTCACTGTCCTCACCCCAGCAACCACGGAGACGGAGGATTCACCAACCGTCTCTTCTTGCCCCACAGTCTACATCGCAACGAGTGTGCCGTGCAATCCACATCTTGTTGGCAATGCAGAACGTTAGCAAATTCCAGCGCTTCGTATTTTTAAACAAGAATTGCGCGAGCAAAGCGATGGACGACCACGTAATTTTTTCAAAGCCAGGGGTAAAATTTTCACTGAATGCGACGCCTACGCGCCAAGTGTTTGTTGGATCACACCCGCTAATGTCGCCGCGTATTTTTCGATTTCCGACTGACTCTGACCTTCAATCATTACTCGTGCCAAAGGTTCTGTACCTGAGTAACGCAACAGGAGGCGACCCTCGGTTCCCAGTAGATTTTCAATTTCCCTGGCCGAGTTCTGAACTGCAGGTAAGTCTGCGAAGGGCTGCTTCAGTTTTACCGGGACGTTCACCAGTATCTGGGGATAGACCTGAAAATCCCCCGTCAGCTCGTCCAGTGTTTGACCTTGCTCGACCATAGCTCGCAGCACGGTGATTGTGGTAATCAATCCATCCCCGGCAAGACTCAATTTCGGAAAGATGATGTGGCCGGATTGCTCGCCGCCGAGACTTGCACCGCGACGCAGGAGTTCTTCCAAAACATATTTGTCGCCAACGTCAGTGCGGACGAGCCGAATTCCTTCTGACTGCAACGCCAATTCGAGACCGATGTTACTCATCACCGTGGCCACGACCGTGTCGTCAGTCAAGGTGTGATGGTCGCGCAAGTATTTGGCAAGAACCCAAAGCGTGCCATCGCCATTGACCAGCCGGCCTTTTGCGTCAACGAAGAGCGCGCGATCGGCATCGCCATCAAACGCTACACCCAGGTTGGCGCGCTGTTTGACTACTTCAGACTGCAAAGCGTCGGTGTGGAGCGAGCCACAATTGAGGTTGATGTTGTGGCCATCAGGATTGTTGTTGATGGTGATCACTTCGGCGCCGAGGCGTTCAAACAATCGGGGTGCCAATTCAGATGCGGCGCCATTCGCACAATCCAACAGGATCCGGTACCCCCCGAGTGATAAGCCGTCTCCGATCTGATTCGCGAGGAAATCCACATAACGAGATCTCAACTCCGACGCTTCGCTATCGGTGCTGAGCGTCGGTTCCAACGTTTGTTGTGGCGGTGCTTTGTCACGTGCTGCGCGATCTTGATAGACGTCCGCCTCAATTAGCCGCTCTGTTTCTTCGTCTAACTTTCGACCCGAAGGCGCGAATATCTTTATGCCGTTGTCGGAATATGCATTGTGTGAAGCGCTGATGACGATGCCTGCATCCGCCGGTAAAGTTCGCGCGAGGAAGGCGACGCCGGGCGTGGTTAACACTCCAGCAGATTTGGATGTGGCTCCAGCTTTCGTCAGTCCCGTTACCAGCGATTGCTCGAGCCAGGGGCCGGATTCACGGGTATCTCGGCCGATGACTACCACCGGCGGACGCCCAAGTTTCTCTGCGAGCCGCCGCGCCAGCGATGAGCCCACGGTTTTTATCGTGGCCGAGTCGAGTGGAAAAACCCCAGCCTCGCCCCGCATGCCGTCCGTTCCGAAAAGTTTTTTCATTGAAATGGAGTGAAGGTTTAATTTGCGAGCCAGGCCGGCGTCATGAGACTGGCAAGGAGCGGCGATTGATCAGACGTCGCGAAGCGAAGGTGTAAATCTCCCCGCCTTTTCTCGATGACGGTTACGTGAACGTCGACACTCGTATCGAGAAGATCGATCTTAGGGTCTGTCAGGTTTATGGCCACGCCCGAGAGATTGAAGTTGTCTTTCTTGCCATCGAGCGAAACTGTTTCCGTCACCACTTTATTCAAGGCATTGACGCGGTCAGCCGGACCTTTCACTCTGACTTTGGCCGGGTTTATTGTGACCGCGCCCAGCTCATAACCATCCGGCAGCTTGCCACTGAATTTCACCTCAACGTCCAGCGCGCTTTCCACGATTGGCTCAAGGCGAATTGAAATGCTACCGGGGTAAAAACCCTGTACCTGCACGTCTTCCTGCAGATCCAGTTTTACGCGACCAACGGTTAGTTTGACGGAGCGTTCGCCTGCTTTCTGATCACTCAAGTCTACATTTGCAACCAACTCGCGCGGCTCGATGCTATCAAGTTTGTCCTTACTGCCCATGAACGTGACGTCGACAGTCGATGGCGGCTCATTACTTAGTTCAAAGCCCTCCGGCCGCAGATAATTGAGTTGCACTCCATTCACTCGCAGCGTCACCGGCCGATTTTGCCCGGTCACTGCCAACCAGAGAACTGCCGTGATTGCCAGCGCGAGCAGCTTTAGTCCCCACTCTTCAAGAAACATCTTCCGTAGCCATCGCTCCGGAAGCGTGGCCACGCGCGGCACAACCGCGTCTTCGGCATCATCTCTATCTTGAAAGGGCATAACTAAACACCAGCTGGTTCACTAAATCGACGCGACCTCTTCCTGGTCAGCGTCGGGCTCTTCGTGTTTGGCGACGTGTTTAACTTTTTCGCGTTGCGGAGAAATTTCAAGTGCCTCCGAAAGCGCCGCTCGGAGTCGCGGCGCATCAAGACCACGCTTGATGTCACCGCGCTGCACGAACGAAATCAAGCCAGACTCTTCGGAAACCACGACGGCTACCGAATCAGTATCTTCAGTAACTCCGAGCGCCGCCCGATGTCTCGTTCCTAGGTCGCGAGACAAACGCGGATTCAGCGTCAACGGTAAGAAGCATGACGCTGCCGCGACACGATGTCGACGAACCACGACCGCACCGTCGTGTAAAGGCGACTCTGGATTAAAGATACTTACCAGCAAGTCGTAGCTAAGTTCGGCGTCCAATTTCACGCCGCCGTCGATGATGTTTTTCAGCCCGACGTTTCGTTCGATCACTATCAACGCGCCAGTTTTCGTGGAGGCGAGGGAAGTTGCCGCGAGGATCACTTCGTCGTAGGCGCCTTCGCCAAATTGTCCCAGATGGCCGCGGCTAAACGGCATACGAAAACGATTGCCGAAACTAATCAGCGCCTGGCGAATTTCGCTTTGAAATAGAACGATGATGGCGACGCCGATATAGAGCAGCGCGCCGCGCAGGATAAATGCGAGGGTGGCGAGGTCTTGCCTGACGGCAAGCCAGTAGAGCAGGGCAAAGGCTCCGATGGCGGCGGCCATGGGAGCGGCTCGAGTTCCTCTAACTAATTTCAAAACTGCATACACAAGCAAGAAGACCAGAATGATATCCGCGATATTGCGCGGCTCACTGAGCCTTCCCAGGTACTCCGTGTATGGCAGTAGTAGCAACATCTATAACTAAAAACTTCCTAATTTTCGGTTTGCGATTCGCAGGCTGCAATTTAGTTTCACCAAACCGTAATCGAAATCGCCGGCGGCGTTAGCCAACGTGTTCGCTCACGCATTCCTGTTCATCAGACTCGTTCCGGCGAGCGGTTTCCAGGAAAATCATTTCAACCTTGGGTTCCGCTTTTTTAATCAGCGCTTCCACGTCTTCGATCGTCTGCACGATTTCACCAGTAACCAAATCATCTCGCAGATTGATGTGCGCATTGATCAGAATCTGTTTCGGCGCCAAATGCATCGTCAGAAGTTCTACTAACTTAACAACGTTCGGATGACTTTCTATAGCTTCCGCAATCGCCTTGACACTCTCTTTAGTTGCGGCTTCACCTAACAACAACCCGCGCGAGCTGCGCGCCAGTACAAACGCAACCACTGACAAAACCAGGCCAATGAGGATCGACGCCATTCCATCCCAATAAGCGCCGTCTCCCGGTCCGGTGTGATGCTCGGTCAAGTAAATCCCCACCGCGGCAATGAGTATTCCGAGCAGTGCTGCCGAGTCTTCAAAGATAACCGTCTTCGC
>JBKPNP010000680.1:0-2366 GCA_046732775.1 Acidobacteriota bacterium | reverse complement strand
AGGAGTCTTGAATGGAAAAGCCGTCAGTCTCCCGAAACCGCTTTATCCAGCAATTGGCACAGCGGTGAAAGCAGCCGGCACTGTGGTCGTCCAGGTGACGGTCGATGAAAATGGCAACGTCATCAGCGCGCGTGCCGTGTCAGGTCATCCGTTGTTGCAGGCAGCGGCAACCGCGGCCGCGCGTCAGGCAAAATTCAACCCCACCAAACTTTCCGGTCAACCGGTGAAGGTCACGGGCGTAATTACCTACCAGTTCACAGCCGAGTAAAACGCGTCGCATGGCCTCAGAACATAGCCGTCAACAACTTATCGCCTTACTACAAAAGGCCTACTCGGCAGAGCAGGCAGCAGCCTACGCTTATCGTGGACACTGGCATTCAGTTCAGGATGAGGACGAGCGCGAACGCATTCGGCAAATAGAAAACGAAGAGTTGCACCATCGCGAACTCGTCGGTGACATGCTCGCGCAGCTTGGCTCGCAGCCGCGCCCGTCGCGGGAATTGCGTTCACGGTTTCTCGGGCGTGTACTCGGCGGGCTGTGTCACCTGATGGGTTGGCTGGCGCCGATGTATGGCGCGGGCCGCCTGGAGAGCCGCAACATTCGTGAGTACGAAACTGCGGCCAGATACGCGCGAGATTGCAACCATCCGGAATTTACCGACTGCCTGTTGACGATGGCGGAAGTCGAATGGGAACACGAAGCTTACTTTCGTTCGTGCGTGTTGAAACATTCGCTTGGACGTCGTTTGTCATTGTGGCTACCGCCGCCCGCAAAAGAGACAATTCGTGAATCGTTCGCGCGGGAAAGCGGTTCCCAAATGCAAAGCTCCTAGCAACTATCGGCTAAACGCATGCCTGACTGAGGTTTTCTCTGTGCAGTCTCTGTGGTTCTCGGTGTCTCTGTGGTGATGATCTTAGATATACTCACCATTGAGTCACAGAGAACACAGAGGATACAGGGGTTTCAAATTACGGACCTCTGCCTGCTAAACGCCTATTTGGACTTGCCTCAAGCGCGCGTGGTAACATCCTCTCACGTACAACAGCTACGCAGTTTTACCCCCCATTCAGCATCGGTTTGAGCCATGAGGAATAACCAGACCTTACATCATCGCCCGCTCGACAGCCGCTGCAATCTTTTCGCCGACTAGCATTTCTTTTTAGATCGCCAACCGCTGGAGGTTTTACTCGACGCATCCTGTCGAGCCCGGTTGTTTTTATTGGCCGCGTTTTCACGGCCCGTTTCTGGAAGGAGAGCGAATCATGTCAACCAGCACTATGGCGCCGGCCAGGCGTCCCGAAATCAAAACGGCACTGCCCGGTCCGAAGGCCCAGGAAATTATCGCCGCCGACGCACAGTTTGTAACCCCGTCCTATCCGCGTCCGGCGTTCAAACTCGTCGCCGAACGCGCGCAGGGTGTTTGGGTCGAAGACGTCGACGGCAACACGTTTCTCGATTGCAATGCGGGTGTCGCAGTTTGTTCGACCGGCCACTGCCACCCCGAAGTAGTGCGTGCGATTCAGGAACAGGCGGAACAACTAATCCACATGTGCGGCACTGATTACTACTACCGACACATGCCGGCGCTCGCGAAGAAGCTCGACGAGATTGTTCCCGTTCCCTCGCCCACTAAGACTCACTTTGCGAACAGCGGCACCGAAGCGGTCGAGACTGCTTTGAAACTTGCGATGCACGCGACCGGCCGCGAAAAGTTCATCGCCTTCTTTAATAGCTTTCACGGACGCACCCTCGGTTCGCTGTCTTTGACTGCGTCTCGCTCAGCGCAACGCACCGGCTTCAAACGGCAAGCGCTGGACGTGGTCCACGTTCCCTATCCCAACGAGTTTCGCAATCCTTTTTCTGCCGACGATTGCGGCGACGGCGGTGCGACGCAGGGAGCTTTGAATTGGATTGAAGAGCGTTTGTTTAAGACTACGACTCCGGCCAGTGAAGTGGCAGCGATCGTGGTTGAAGCAGTCCAGGGCGAGGGCGGTTACGTGCCGGCGCCGAAGGATTTCCTACAGGGACTGCGGCGCATCTGCGATCAGAATGGAATTCTTTTAATTATCGATGAAGTGCAATCAGGTATGGGCCGCACCGGCAAAATGTTTGCTTCGGATCACTACGGTGTCAAACCAGACATCGTCTGCATTGCGAAAGGCATCGGTTCAGGTTTGCCAATCGGCGCGTGCGTGGCGCGGGCCGACCTGATGACCTGGAAACCGGGCGCGCACGCCTCGACGTTTGGCGGCAACCCTGTTTGCATCGCCGCCGCCTTGAAGACAATCGAACTGCTCGAGGGTGGTTTGGTGCAAAACAGCGCGGACGTCGGTGCTTATTTGAAATCAGGTCTTGAACGTCTCAC
>JBKPNP010000679.1:0-1076 GCA_046732775.1 Acidobacteriota bacterium | reverse complement strand
GGAAACGTCTTCAACCTTTGAGATTGCACGCGCCACTGCGCGCGTGTTACCCGCCGCAATGCCATCAACCAGCGAGGTGTTGTTAGTTGACGAGCTCACTAAACCGCCTGCTGCAAAATTTCTCGAGCGATGATCAGTCTCTGAATCTCAGAAGTGCCTTCGCCGATGGTGCAGAGTTTCGAATCGCGCCAGTATTTCTCCGCCGGATAGTCTTTGGTATAGCCGTAACCGCCGTGAACCTGGATCGCTTCTTCGCACACGTTCACACTCACCTCTGACGCGAAGAGCTTGGCCATCGATGATTCCTTCGTTACCTTGCGACCCATGTCCTTCAGCCACGCGGCGCGGTACATCAACAAACGCGCAGCATCGATTTGCGTCGCCATGTTTGCCAGCTTGAACTGAATTGCCTGGAATTCAGAAATAGGTTTACCGAACTGCTGTCGCTCCTGCGAATAGCGCAGGGCGGATTCGTATGCACCCTGCGCAATTCCAACAGCTAGTGCCGCGATGGAGATACGGCCACCGTCAAGAATCTGCATCGCATTAACGAAACCCTGGCCTTCTTCGCCAAGGCGATTTTCATCGGGCACGAAGCAGTCTTCAAAAACCACGCTCGCAGTTTCCGAAGCGCGCAGTCCCAGTTTGTTTTCCTTTTTCGACGGCGCAAACCCCGCCATTCCCTTTTCAAAAATAAACGCCGAAATGCCTTTGCTGCGCTTCGCGCGATCGGTGACGGCGACGGCGACGCAGGTGTCTGCGTGAATGGCGTGGGTAATGAAATTCTTCGAGCCGTTCACGATCCAACCGCCATCTTTTCTGATTGCAGTCGACCTTGTACCGGAGGCGTCCGAGCCGGCGCTTGGCTCCGTCAAACCCCAGGCGCCGAGGTGCCTACCGCTCGCCAACGGCACCAGATACTTCTGCTTCTGAGCTTCTGTTCCGAATTGAAAGATGTGGTTTGAGCAAAGCGAATTGTGCGCGGCGACTGAAATGCCGACGGAACCATCAACGCGCGATAACTCCTCGATGATGGTGGCATATTCAACGTAGCCCATGCCGGCGCCGCCGTACTC
>JBKPNP010000678.1:0-9305 GCA_046732775.1 Acidobacteriota bacterium | reverse complement strand
GTGTTCACCGTACGCTCGTTCCATTGCCTTCGCGTCTTATAATTGAACAGATACATCTTCGTGGTCGAATCAGTGACGTCACCGATCTTGATCGTGACAGAATCCTGTGGAGTCGCTGATCGATGTTGTCCCGGAATTGGAGTCATCACGCCGGTAGCGACATTCAGCACGGAAAAGTCACGGCCACCGCGAATATTGTCGCTGCCGATTGCGACAATTTTTCCGTCTGGTGAAAGTGCACCCCGCGGCTCGCCTGTTAGACGAGTAATGCGCTTACTGTCGGCGAATTTGTCGCTGAGAACATCTGCCAGGGGAAGAAGCCACGCAGAATAGTCCGTCGATCCGTCGTCGTAGATCAGCGTCGACCCATCCTCTGTCTGGCTCAGGGTCTGCGTATTTCCCGAGTAGAGAGTATCCGCGTGAGACGCGAGCTTCATCGTTGCCGGATCAAACGGAACACGCACCACCTGTGTATTGCCAATCGCGGGCGGGCTCAGCATGAGCCACAGCGCATCGACAGCTGCCGTTGCTCCCACGTTCGAACCGCGCAGAAACTCAATTTCTGAAACTGCTTTGCCGTCACGCTCCAGGATCTCGATCTTCACCTTGTCGCCGGAATGTGTGGTCGCACCGAACCGGGTACTTTTTGGAATCGAGATAACCCATGGCTCATGTTCCGACTTTCCATCGTAGCGCACGCTGTCGACCGGCTGTCCATCGAGTCCCGAGACCAGAATCCAGTAATGGTCACGCGGCTGGGAAAGTCGCGTCATGAGGAGAGAATCTCCGCCCGCGTAAAAGACCGACGTTCCGGAAACGAGATACCGCGGTGGCCCGCCAAGCAGTGACACAAGCCACGTTCCGTACATTCCACTGTAGGATCCGCCAACGATGAGATGCCTGCGGTCGGGACTGATCGACAAGCCATAAATCGCCGTAGCATTCTCGAGCACGCGCCGCTCAGCACCGCTCCCCAGATCTTTGACCTCTACTGCATAGCGACATCCATTGGTGGAGCAATCCGTCACAGCATACGCGAGCATCTTTCCATCATCGGAAATCGCTCCGAGAAATGCCCGGCCACTGTTGGTAAGCTGCGTTCGGTCACGTAGAGCAACGGCCGATCTCGGTTTATCGCGATTACTCGACAGTCCGATCGTGATTGCTGCCGCAACAGCAGCGACTGCTGCCGTAACACCAATGATCAGTTTGAGGTTTTTCTTTGGCTTTTCCTGCCGTGGGGCGGACGGGGCAGAGAGCGCACGCGCGAAATCACCTGCAGACGTGAAGCGATCGGCTGGCACTTTCGCGAGTGCCTTTTCTGTCGCCGCTTCGATCTCTATCGGTACTGTTTCTCGAAGTACACGAAGCTTCACAGGTTTTTCGGTGAGAAGCTTTGCAACCATTGCCTGCGCGGTTCCACCAGTAACCGGTGGTTCTCCCCCTAGCATTTCATAGAAGACCGCAGCGAGCGAGTAGATGTCGCTGCGCTTGTCGAGCTGGCGATCACCAGTCGCCTGCTCCGGACTCATGTACTGTGGTGTTCCGAGTGAGAGTCCCGTTTCCGTCAGTCGGTTCCCGCCGGCTTCCTTTACGGCGAGTGCAATTCCAAAATCGGCGAGGACTGCTTCGCCTTCGTGTATGAGAATGTTTTCAGGCTTGATATCGCGGTGCACGACTCCGTGTGAGTGCGCGTAATCGAGCGCGCTCGCCACCTGCTTTGTTATCGATATCGCTTCGTCGAGGCTGAGCTGTTTTTCCCGATCGAGCTTTGCTCTCAGTGATTCGCCGCGAACATACGGAAGAACGTAGAAAAGAATTCCGCCGGCTTCGCCTGAATCGATCAGCGTGAGGATGTGGGGATGATCGAGGCGCGCGGTGATTCGTACCTCAGACAGGAATCGCTCGGTGCCGATCACTGCGCTCAAATCGGAGCGCAGGACCTTGAGTGCTACTTCGCGGTCATGTTTGACATCGCGCGCGAGGTAGACAGTGGCCATTCCTCCAGCGCCGATTTCACGTTCGATGACGTATCGGTCGGCTAGTGCTGCCTTCAGCTTATCGGTCGCTGGCATGAGCGACTAAGATGTGGATTACCCCTGTGCTGACGCAATCGTGAGTCTGTGGAGTTTGACCAGGTCTTCCTGTGTCAGCTCCGAACCGCAGTATCCGCCGGCTAATACGAACGCGATCGGAATCCCCCGTTGTTTCGCCCAGCTGAATACGAGCTGCTCTCTCTGACGTAGAACTTCCGCAGTGATACCTGTGAATCCACCAACCTCACAACGCTCGTCGGGATCCATTCCCGAATTGTAGAGACACAAGTCAAATTGGCCGAGCTCGCCGAGGCGCTGTCCGATTGCCGGCAGGTATTTGTCGGCGTCGCGAATGATGTCGAGTGTGTTGCTTCCACTCGACCAGTACGCGTCGACGCTGTTGAGTGAAATATCGACTTGGCGAATTCGACTGTCGGTCTCGATCAACGAATGCGTGCCACCACCGCAGTGCGAATCGAGATCGAGAATCAGAACTGCACGCGCTCCCTGAGCGAGAACTTTTCTCGCAGCAATCACGAGACCGTTGAATGTGCAGAACGCTGCGCCTCTTCCCTGTTGCGCATGATGCAGTCCACTCGACAGTGATCCGGAGACACCGTCAGTCATCGCTGCATTCGCTGCAGCGACTACTCCTCCGTTCGATGCTGTGACTGCTTTCCAGATTCCCGCATCCCACGTGAACCCCTGGGATTCAGCGAGGTGTTTCGGCTCACCTCTCCTGATCGACTTCACGTAGACAGGATCGTGAACCTCTGCGATTTCCTGAAATGTGAGGGACGCAGGCGCAGCGATCTCTACACCGGGTATTGGATTGCTTGCGAGCGATTCAGCAATCCATCCGGATTTCCGCGTCGTATCGAACGACACGGCCGCAGCTGTATAATCGTTCGAGTAGAATAACCGCACTGTTGGGGCGCACCTCCACTATACCAACGACAGGGAGTAAGCGGAATTAGTAACATACTACTATAGTTATGGCTCTTCGCCGCCTGTTTACATGACTCACATCCTCACGCGATCGCACGTAAGGGACCTGCTCGATTACGACACGTGCATTACCGCGGTCGAGCAGGCATTTCAATCAACGCGAATTCTTCCGGCAGGTGTCCTTGGTACTCACGCAGATCGCGGTGGATTTCATGTGAAGACCGCAGGCCTGGAGCGCGGAGATTTCTATTACGCAGCAAAAGTGAATGCAAACTTTCCCGGAAATCCCTTCGACAATGGACTTCCCACGATTCAGGGCGCCCTTGCGTTGTTCGACGCGCACGATGGTCGACTGCTAGCTCTGATGGACTCGATCGAAATCACCGCGATTCGAACCGCGGCAGCTACTGCGGTCGCCGCGAAATACCTGGCTCGCTCTGAAGCGCACTCGGTCCTGATTATTGGTTGCGGCAGTCAGGGGCGGAGTCAGCTTCGTGCGCTGTCTCATGTGCGCTCTCTCGATCACGCGATCGCTTTCGACACCAGCGCGGCGGTGGCTGAACGATATGTCGCAGATATGTCCAGCGAGCTGGGCATCGTCGTGGATGTGACCGACGATTATCGTCACGCCGCACGTTCATCGGAGATCATTGTCACGTGCACTCCATCGCGTGAGCCCCTGCTCTTTCCGGATGACGTTTCACCCGGAACATTCATCGCTGCCGTCGGTGCCGACAATGAGGAGAAACAGGAAATCTCACCGGAGCTCCTCGCTTCGAGCACAGTGGTCACCGACGTTCTGGATCAGTGTGCCCTGATTGGCGATCTTCATCACGCAATCGAAACCGGTATCATGCGCCGCGAAGACGTCTATGCAGAGCTCACGGATGTCGTAAGCGGGCGAAAGTCCGGAAGATCCTCTGACAAAGAGATCATTGTTTTCGACAGCACAGGTACCGCTCTCGAGGACGTTGCTGCAGCATCGATTGTCTACGAGCGCGCAGTATCACGCGGAATCGGAATGGAGATACTGCTCGGTGCCTGATCACCCATTCACGGCCGTAAGCGTGACGTAGTCGATCCACGCAGGCGCAATCTCGCTCATCTTCGATTTCACGATTTCCGCACTTCCCGAATCGAGCGCAGAATAAGGATCGCTCGCGAGTCGCGCTTTCATGTCGGCATCGGCATGAGCTGTGTCCACCGACTGCGGTCCATCGATCTTTCCCTGAAAGTCGAGCGTGGTAAGAATCCGCGATAGAGTCTGACGCACCAGTCGATAACGCTCGAGCGGGAGCCCAGACGCTTCGATGGCATTTCTCATTGTGTTCTCCTCGAACGTCGACTGAATCGCGTTGCCACGTTCCACAGGAGTCGTTGCGCGTCTTGCTCTCTCCTGACCTTCACGAACAAGCTGAGCTTCTTTCTTGATTCCCTTCACGAATCCATCGACATCCGCTGCTGTCAGCGAAACGGGCGATCCGGGAGCCGGTATTCCGTTGCCATTGTCCGGAGTTACCTGAGCGGAAGTATCGGCTGAGCTCGCAGTTTCCCTGGTGCTGCACGCCGCGAGAGAAATAAGAACGAGTGCTGCCGCAAATCTCATTGTGAGAACCTCGAGAGACTGAACGGGGTCAAATCAAATCGAGACCGGCCTTCCGTTACGAGATCGGCCTGAATCTCCCCGATTGCACTCGCAAACTTGAAGCCGTGTCCGGAGCACGCACTCGAGATCAGAACCCGCGAGCTCTCCGGATGAAAATCGATCACGAAGTCGTGATCGCTTGTGTTGGTAAAGAGACAGGTGCCTCTCTCTCGGACGCCCGCCTTCGAAAGGCGAGGTAATACGGGCCTGATAGCCTTTCTCAACGTTTCCAATTCATCATCAGTGACTTCTCTGTTCACTGCATCGGGGTTCGAGACGATCTCACCCGAATGCATGATGCTCGATTTCACTCCACGCTCCAGTCGCGGAAAGCCATAACTGATGTGTCCTGCCTTGTACTCGTATGCCCAGATCGGAAACTGCTCCCGTCGATATAATTCGTCGTCGACATCGAACCAGAAAACCGATTGCCTCTCAACTTCGAGCGGCACTCCCTGAGTCCACGCACCAACGCTCAGCACCAGATGATCCGCGGAGTATGTCGCGTGTGATGTCTTTACCTCTACGCCATTATCGGTTGCACTCCACGATTCGAAGGGCTCCTCAAAATGGAGTTTCGCTCCGTTCTTTGCCGCAACCTTGAGATGTTCACGGTTACACTGTTCCGGATCCAGCCATCCCGCGCGCGGGTCACGCACGGCGATGAGATCAGACTCCAGATCGAACGCGGGGTATCGGTTCTTTACTTCCACGGCTGAAAGAATCTCATGTTTGAGATTGTGCTCTTTCGCGCTGCGCAAAGTTCCCGTGACAAGCATTCCATCTTCCCGACCGATCATCAGGCCGCCGTAAATGTTGAGCACCGGTCCAAGCTCCGCCCACAGCTCGTATGCTCGCTGAAGCAGCGGCACATACATCGGATGCTCGAAGTACATCTCCCGAATGATCCGGCTGTCGCCATGCGACGATGCGTTCTGATGTCCGGGCAGCCAGCGCTCCAGGCCGAGCACCTTCTTTCCGCGACGTGCGAGATGAGCCGCGGTGGAGCTGCCCATCGCACCAAGTCCGGCGACTATGACGTCGAAGTGATTTCCTTCCATTGCCACAGCGTGAAAGATCTCCAGATGCGCTCGAGTGGGCCGTACCGATGTCGCGCCAGCCAGAACTTGCTGAAGACGACGAGAATCAGGAAGAGAAAAATCGAGGCAGGCAGCTCATAGTATGGCCTGATCTTGAATCCAAGCTGCTTTCCAACCGCCCAGAATATCGCTGCCTGCAGAACGTAATTGGTGAGCGCCATTCGTCCTGCAATTCCAAACACTGACAGTCTTTCCTTCCAGACTGGCCAGTATTCAAGCACGAGGAGCACTGCGCCGGTATAGGTGAGACCAAGCCATTGATCTCTGATTATTCCGAAACCGAGATCGATCGCTTTATTCCACAGAAAGAGCCACCATGTGGCCCATGATATGAGCCCGAACAGCATCACGATAGTTATCGGCCGCAGATGAGCTCGCGGATTCTCGATTACCCCGTGCCGAATCGCGAGAAACCCAAGGATGATGAGAACCAGGCTGCTGCTTGGAATGTGAATCATTGAATACGATCCAGTCCACAATGCCGCAGCGATCGCAAGAACGAGCAGTACGGGTGTAGGCCACTTACGCACAAACAGCAGCACCACGCCCCATATCGCATAGTCGAGCAGTATCGAGAATCCAAGGAAATACTGAACGAGAATTCCAAACACCGCCAGCGCGAACATTCTTCTCAGGAACATCGGCACGACGTCTAGACCACGCGCCTCAGCCCGCCTCAGAAAAATTGCGAAGCTTGCGCCAAACAGAAATGCAAATGCCGCCCAGGCCTTTGTCTCGACGGCGATCCACACAAACCACCCGACGAGATCTTCAGTGCCACTCGAGGGGATCTCCATCTTCTGATGGAAATGGACGACAATCATCCAGAAGAGCGCGAGCCCCCTCAGGATATCGAGGGTGACTATGCGCCCTTTCTCGGTCATGTCGGCGGAGTGATGAAGAAGAAGGCCATACCCAGCAGGACATAAACAGCGAGCAGCAGCACACCCTCGAACCACGTCGTCTCGCCATCATGCGCGATTGCATTCACCGCGAATGCAACACCGGCAATCGCGATGAGCTCGAGGGGATTGCTGAACACGAGATTCATCGGATGTCCCATGAAATACGACACCAGCACGAGCACCGGCGCGACCAGAAGCGCAATCTGGATTGTCGAGCCAACAGTGATGTTGAGCGCCAGATCCATCCTGTTCTTCCGCGCGAAATAAACCGCCGACACATACTCGGCCGCATTTCCAACGACAGCAAGGACAGTTATGCCGAGGAAAAACGTCGTAACGCCAATTTGTTCCGACGTCGCCTCGAGCGCGCCTGACACGAGCTCGGCTTCTACTGCAGTGATGATCGTCGCCCCGATCAGAATGCCCAGAATCTTCGAGAGAGGCCAGGCATCGTGAGTTATTTCGGGAACGTGAGTCTCATCGCAATCGCTGAATACATCCCGATGCGTGACGAGCGAGTACACGAGATTCGCGATGTACACGATTATCAGAATTACTGCGACGCCCAGGCTCAGCTTTTCGTCAAGCATCGATGCGGTTGCAGTGCCTGACATTCCGCGCTCGGTGTAATCGAACAGTGCCGGTGTCATGAGCGCGATCACTGCGAGAATCAAGAGACTCGACAGTCGTCCTGCACTTGCCTGATTGAATTTCTGGTTCGACCTGCCAAACGTGCCGACAACGATCGCGAGACCGAGTCCAAGCAGACTGTTTCCGATGATTGCGCCGGTGATCTGAGCTTTCACTACGTTCGCGTGCCCTTCATACAAAACGAACAACGCGAGGATCAGCTCCGCCATGTTGCCGAAAGTGACGTTGAGCAGGCCGCCAATGGCGCTGCCCAGTCGCTCTGCAAGATGCTCGGTACTTTCGCGGATGAATTCGGCGAGCGGAACAATTGCGACGACGGCTGTGATGAAAACCCACATCGGTCCCGCATGAACGACGTATTCCAGTATCAGTGATACTGGAATCAGGAGGAGCAGGAGCTTGAAGATCACTTAGTGAACTTCAAACGATCGGGTCGATGCGTCATCGGGCGAGGCGGGCCTTCCATCCTTTCCTCGAAGATTGGTGAAAACGAGCCGATACGTTCCGATTGGAATCCCTGTCGGAATGTCGAACAGCGCGCTTACTGATTCGCCCTTCGGCAGCTGCTTCATTTCGGTAGTGCATGCACCACCTGCTGTTGGCCACTCGAAAGCGACAACCCAGTATTTGTTCACCTGCCGCTCGAGTCGGCGCTGGCAGAGATTGTAGTCGAGCTGCCGGCTCGAGACGTTCTTGATGGTTGCCTCGCCGGTATTCCCCCGGCTGTAGATCTCGCGGTTAGTTGTTACCTGATAGGTGGGCGACGAGCCGCTCGAGCCGCGGTTGATGACGCTGCACCCTGAAATTGCGGCAACAATAAGGAATGCTGACAGTATTCTCTTCATGTGGATTCTCCGCTGCTACTATAGATATCAGGGGAAGATACCACGTTGAGTGTACGCCATCGCAACCTTCCCGATTGCGTTGATGAACGCGGCCGTACGAAGATCTACCCCGCGGTCCTTCTGAATAGTGGTCAGCTCCTTGTAAGCGGCGATCATCGTCTCTTCGAGACCTGAGTTGACCAGATCTTCCTCACCCGCAGCTTCAACTGCACGGAGACGCTGAGCATCGCTGAGCTTCTTTCCGGTCAGCTCCTCGACTGCTTCCATGATCCGTGTGTTGGTGCGCTCCTGGAATTGTTTTTCCATGCGTCCGAATCTCATGTGAGAGAGATTCTTCACCCACTCGAAGTACGAGACTGTTACTCCCCCGGCGTTCGTGTAGAGGTCGGGAACGATGAACACTCCCTTCGATAGCAGTTTCTCGCTCGCATCCGCTGTAACTGGCCCGTTCGCTCCTTCGACAACAATCTTCGCCTTTATGCGATCGACATTCTCGGCGGTGATTACACTCTCGAGTGCAGCCGGAACGAGAACGTCGCATTCGAGCTCGAGCGCTTCTGCGCTGTTTACGATGTCAGTTGCACCGGGGAACTTGAGAATCGATTTAGTGCTGTTGCGGTGTTCGAGAACTTTTTCCGCATCGAGACCACTCTTCGAAAAAATCGCACCCTCACGCTCGGCAAGTCCTACAAGGATTCCACCGCCTTCCTGGATGAACTTCGCTGTCCAGAATCCAACGTTGCCGAGTCCCTGCACTACAACGCGCTTTCCCTTGAGACCGGTTTTGAATCCGAGGCGCTTCATTTCTTTTTCATCATTCACCGCTTCGCGCAGCGCGAAGTAAACTCCGCGACCAGTGGCTTCGGTTCTTCCGCGCACGCCGCCTTGAGTGACAGGCTTGCCGGTAACGCAGCCGAGTGCGTCGATCGAGCCGGGCGCAAGCATCGCATAGGTGTCGACGATCCACGCCATTTCGCGCGGGCCCGTTCCGTAGTCCGGGGCAGGTACGTCGAGTCCCGGGCCAATCAGGTTCTTGGCGTAGAGCTCATATGTAAAGCGACGAGTGATTCGTTCGAGCTCGTCGTCTGAATACTTTGTTCTGTCGATTCTCACTGCGCCCTTTGCGCCGCCAAACGGGACATCGACAAGCGCGCACTTGTACGTCATCAGTGCAG
>JBKPNP010000677.1:0-11449 GCA_046732775.1 Acidobacteriota bacterium | reverse complement strand
TATCGTTAATCATGTAGAGGACGTTTTTGTATAGCAACGTCGATGGCACTTGCGGTACCGGTTTCTGATAACGCCAGCGAATCGCCGTCGCCGTTTGATCACCGCGTCCGCCCATTTTGATTGCCAGCAGCCCGTTCTCGGAAGCCATCATCCCGCGAAACACTTCCCAATCCTTATCGTCCAGCCTGTCGTCGCGGTTCATATCGAAGGCTTCGAACGCCGAAGACAACATTTTGTCCATCGGCTCCGCGCCGCCCGCAGTCTCAGCTTTTGAAATTTGCCTGTCCCCGTTCTTGTCATACTTTTCCAGGCCTTGGCTGAAAGGCACGGTGCTGACCTGCTGGCCCGGCTGGTTCTGCGGAAACCCCCAACCGTTGATGTATAGGTATTCCCCGTCGTTGCTGGCAATCGATTTCATTTCGCACGCCAGCCCGCGCACCCACCACACGCGCTTGCCATTCGCTGCCGAGTAGGCTGACAGCTGAAAAGACTCGGGAACCACAATCTGTTTAGGACCGAATTTGGGCGTGTAGACAATCGGTGTTGAGTAGCCGGAGATAACAACCGGGCGATCTACTTTCCAACGAATACGGCCGCTGTTCTTATCCACCGCGATAAGGTACGAGCTGGGGTAATCCTGATCGACCGGTAGAATGACTTTGTCGTCAACCAGAATTGGTGAGGCGCCGAAACCGTAGAACATGTTGAAGGGCCCGAGCGGCAGCCGCCAGCGCTCCTTGCCCGAGGCGTCGTACGACACGAGGCCAAACTCCTGAAAGAACACGTATACGTTTGTGCCATCGGTAACCGGACTGGGTGAAGCTGGCCCGTTCACGAGTTGCAAACGTCCCGTGTGTGTCCGCGGCACTTCGCGCTGCCAAATAATCTTCCCGGTTTGGCGATCGAGCGCGATTACCAGTAATTTATAGTTATTCTTGTCGGTGTTTTTAATCTCGCTGTGCGCGGTTATAAAGATGCGATCCTTCGTCAACACCGGGGAGGAATGGCCGGGCGACAGCGCCGTCTGCCAGATAATGTTCTTGCCTGGCCCAAATTCAACGGGAAGGTTTGCACTGGCAGAAACTCCAATGCCGTTCGGCCCACGGAATTGCGACCAACCTTGCGCTGCGGCGCGCGACGAGACGACGGCGACGATTGCAACCAACAAGAGCGCTGCACACATCCGCTTCGAAAACTGTGATTGAAAGTTGATTTTGAACATTGACCTCAGTCCTGACGGGCGCGAATTTAGGTGGCGCTGATTCTAATTCAGGATCGGCCTAAATGAAATGAATCCGAGAGATGCGTCGAAAACTGGCGAAGCTGCTGGATCGTCACGTGGCGATAGCGCCTTCCACGCCGGGGGTCGCTCGAAACTCCATCAAACTCTCAGCCGAAATGTTTGGGCTGTCGCACCTTCGGCGCTCGATCAGGTTTCGGTCTTTGTTCCCACGCCCTCACGGGCGTGGCTATTAACCAGCGGCCCTTCGGGCCTGCAATCGCTAGCCTATGAAGATCATCTCCATTAACGTCGGACGCCCGCGTCTGGTCATGTCAAACGGCAGTCCCGTGTCGACCGGAATATTCAAGGAGCCGATATCAGGTCCCGTCATGCTGCGCACGCTGAACCTCGACGGCGATCGGCAGGCGGATCTCAAGGTGCACGGTGGGATCAGTAAGGCCGTCTATGCCTATCCGCTCGAGCATTATGATTTTTGGAGAAGGGAACTTCCGGACATGGAACTCAATCCCGGAATGTTCGGCGAGAATTTCACCAGCGAAGGTTTGTTTGAAGACGCCATCAACGTGGGAGATCGTTTTCGTATAGGCGAAGCAGAATTGATGGCGACTGAGCCCCGCCTCCCTTGTTACAAGCTCGGCATAAAGTTCGGACGCAGCGACATCATCAAGCGATTCTTGCAAAGCCGGCGAACGGGTATTTATTTCTCGGTGGTGAAAGAGGGAATGGTTCAGGCTGGTGACGAAGTAGAACTTGTCGCGCGCGATCCGAACAATATTTCGATAGCTGACATCACGCGCGTCTTTGCGTTCGACAAGGACGATGTCGAGACATTACGGCGCCTCGTCATGCTGGAGCCGCTCTCCCAGAGTTGGCGCGAACACTTCGACAAACAGTTGCAGGAAGGCTTCGATGAAAGCTAAGCGCCTTGACGCCGATTGGTGAGGGATTTGCCCGCAAGCTGCGAGGCCGCGAACGACTTTTCGCGCTCCGCGCTCACTGCAGGCAAGATGCCTGCGTTCCAGTCATAGCGGAATATTGCCGTGCTTTTTCGGAGGATTCGTGTCGCGTTTGTTTTCAAGCAGTGCCAGTGCGCGTATTAGCTTCGAGCGAGTCTGCGCCGGTTCGATCACCTCATCAATGAAGCCGCGTTCGGCAGCGACGTAAGGGTTGGCAAACTTATCTTCGAGTTCAAGTACGCGGGCCCGCCGCGCTTCTTCGTCGTTCGCCTCTCGCCGGTACAAAACCCCGACCGCTCCTTCAGCTCCCATCACCGCAATCTCGGCGCTGGGCCACGCAAAATTGACGTCAGTGCGAATATGCTTCGACGCCATCACGCAGTACGCGCCGCCGTAAGCTTTTCGGGTAATGACCGTAAGCTTTGGCACGGTGGCTTCAGCGAACGCGTAAAGCAGCTTGGCGCCGTGGCGAATAATTCCACCGTGTTCCTGCGAAACTCCCGGCAGAAAACCGGGTACATCCTCAAACGTGATCAGCGGAATATTGAAGCAGTCGCAAAACCTCACGAAGCGCGCGGCCTTCACCGAGGCATCGATATCCAAAACGCCGGCCAGAAACGCCGGCTGATTCGCTACGATCCCAACTGAACACCCGTCGAGCCGCGCGAACCCCACACAAATATTCGGCGCGTGAAGCTGTTGCACTTCGAAAAAGTAACCGTCATCAACAACGGCGTTAATGACTTCACGAATGTCGTAGGGCTGGTTCGAGGCTTCGGGCACCAACGTATTGAGTTTTACGTCAGCGCGGTCAGCCGGGTCGGTTGCGTTAACGCGTGGGGCATCCTCGAGGTTATTTGATGGAATAAACGACAGCAGCTCGCGCACCATCCGCAGCGCGTGCTCGTCATCATCGGCCGCGAAGTGCGCCACGCCCGAAGTGCGGTTGTGCGTGACCGCGCCGCCCAATTCTTCTTTCGTAACGTCTGCATGCGTCACGGTCTTGATCACGTCAGGACCGGTGATGAACATGTAAGACGTGTCTTTCACCATCACGTTGAAGTCAGTGATGGCCGGGCTGTACACGGCGCCGCCCGCACACGGGCCCATGATGCAGCTGATTTGCGGAATCACACCGCTCGCCAGAGTGTTGCGCAGAAAAATATCCGCATAGCCGCCCAGACTGACAACGCCTTCCTGAATGCGCGCGCCACCCGAGTCGTTTAAGCCAATCACCGGAACGCCAACCTTCATGGCCAGATCGAGGACCTTACAAATCTTTTCGGCGTGCGTCTCGGAAAGGGAACCGCCGAAGACAGTGAAGTCCTGAGCAAACACAACCACGCGGCGGCCGTCGATCAAACCGTAACCCGTGACCACGCCGTCGCCGGGATAGAGTTGTTCATCAAGGCCAAAGTCTTTCGAGCGATGAACGACGAGCTTGTCGAATTCCTCGAAGCTATCTTCGTCAAGGAGAAAATCAATGCGCTCGCGCGCCGTCAGCTTGTGCGCCGAATGCTGCTTGTCAACACGCTCGGCGCCGCCACCTGCTTCGGCCGCACGCGAACGTTCCTTCAGCACTTCAAGTTTCGACTTGGACTGTTTTGGCTGTTGTTTAGTCATAAATCGTCGGGGCAACGGTTTCATTCGCCGAAGGGAAACGCGCGCGTCTCGATCATTCTCACCAGTTCGTCGACTGCGCGGCGCGCGTTTGCCTGAATCTGCTGAGTATAGCCGTAACGTCTGGCATTCGTCTCGAAGTCTTCAGTGTCGAGTATCTGGTAGGAAAAATCCGGCGCCACCAGAATATCAAGATCGAGATCTACGTAGCTCAGGGTTTTGCCGTCGAATGTGGGAGGCTGGTTGACGTTGCAGTAATAATTTCTCAGCTGGCCGTCGGGTTCGGCGAACCGAAAAATGTTGTACCAGCGATCCAGCCAGTAATACTCGAGGCTGTGCGTCCCGACCTGAATGGTCCCCAGCAGATCGTGATTAACTTCTTCGGCAAACTTTGCGTCGAACAGCAGCAGCGGACCGTCGCGACGGATTAACTCGGCGGTCCAACTACGATGCAGTTCACCGTCGTATTTGTAAGCGCAAACCGCAATCGAGTGCTTCACTTTGGAGTGCGGTGACCTGTCACCGCTGTAGGAGGTCGCGACCTGTCGCGACCAGTGATTGCATGACAGTATTGGTCGAGCCACTATACCCACCCGCTACCGCGGGTGGTACTGACTTCATAATAGAGAGCGGGACTATAAACACCTCGCCGCGCTGCGGCGATGAGGGAAGCGAGACGCTTGCGCTCCCGTCTCGCTTGCGCTCCGGTCTTTGCGCTCCAGTTTACTGATCACGAGCGGCCGCTCTTGCGCCAGTCAGCCAGGAACTGCGCCTGGCCCTTGTCAGTCAGCGGATGGTTGAACAACTGGTCGATAACTTTGAACGGTATGGTCGCGATGTCTGCACCCATACGCGCTGCTTCAATCACGTGAATCGGGTGGCGCATGCTGGCGGCCAACACTTCAGTCGGCCAATCGTAATTCCGGTAAATCTCAACGATGTCCTGTAACAGCAGCAGCCCATTCTCGCCGATGTCGTCCAGTCGTCCGATGAACGGGCTGATAAACGACGCACCCGCCTTCGCGGCCATGATTGCCTGCGCCGCTGAGAAGCAGAGCGTCACGTTTACCTTTATGCCCTCACTCGAAAGAGTGCGCGTCGCCTTCAAACCAGCGCGCGTTAGCGGGCACTTGATGACTACGTTAGGCGCGATCTTCGCATACTCGCGCCCTTCGCGAAGCATCCCTTCAGTGTCTTCGCTGGTGCACTCGGCCGACACCGGCCCAGACACGATCTTGCAAATGGCAGCAATGTGTTCCTTGAAATCGACATTGCCTTCTTTAGCGATCAACGATGGATTAGTGGTTACGCCGTCGGCGATGCCAAACGCAGCTGCTTCGCGAATCTCGTCGAGGTTCGCGGTATCAAGAAAGAATTTCATAATGGTCTCCCTGCATTATCGAACGCGGTGTCCACCGCTCCAGGCTAACTGTGAATTCAAGAACCGTTGCCGATTGTATTGCGCAATACGCCAATGCCGTCTATCTCAACTTCGACCACGTCGCCGGCGTTCATCTTTGAAACACCGGCCGGCGTGCCCGTGGCGATTAGATCGCCGGGATATAGCGTCATGACGTTTGCGATGTATCTGATCAAAAAGGGAACTGAGAACGCCATGTCCGCTGTTCGTCCGTTTTGTTTGACCACGCCATTGACGCGCGTCACCACCGTGAGATTGAGCGGATCTAAACCGCCTACGATGGCCGGGCCGACCGGGCAGAACGTGTCGAACGATTTGCCGCGCGTAAACTGCACGTCCTTGCGCTGCAGATCGCGCGCGGTGACGTCGTTAACGCAGGTGTAGCCCAAAACATAATCGAGCGGGTCTTCGTCGTCGTTTAGCTTGCGCGCCTCTCGCCCGATCACCACGCCCAGTTCGCCTTCATGTTCCACTTGCTGCGACTCAGGCGGCAGCTCGATCGCGTCGCCATCCGCAATCACGGCCGAAGGCGCTTTGAGAAACAGAAGCGGCTCATCAGGCATTTTGTTGCCGAGCTCAGCCGCGTGCTCGCGATAGTTTCGTCCCACGCAAACGATTTTTGAAGGAGCGACGAGGGGAAGAAATTGAACGTCGGAAAAGGGCAGCGTATCAACGCCTCCCCTTAGCGGCCGTACTGAATTACCTTCTATCGCTCCGAATCGTGGAGTGGGATTGTCGGCGGTGATGAATCGAGAGATACGCATAAGAATTCGCCGCCGTTAAGGCACTGTCTCAGACACAACTTCGGAACGCGGGCTTATATTTCCGGCCGTATCAACCGCAATCAGGTAATAGTAGTAGCGCTTGCCCGACTCTACCTTCTCGTCCTGGAAAGTCGTCTTCGTAACCAAGGTCGCATTCAACTTCGTCCAGCGATCGGGAGGCAGATCCGGATCGGTAGAACGGTAAATGTTGTAACCGGCAATGTCGGCTTCGGGATTTGCAGGGAAGAAGATCGATAAACGTCCGGGCGCGGCAGCCACAGTGATCGATGCCGGCGCGGAAGGCGGGAAGATATCGCGCGGCGAAACAGACACTACATTCGAATTCAAACTTTCGACCTGCGTGCCTTCAGTGCCGAGCGAAACGGAACGAACTACGTAGTGATACGTCTCTCCGGGTTTGTAATTCTTGTCCTGATACTGCGTGCCCGAAACGAGCGCATCGTTCAGCGGCTGCACTAACTCGCCGCCGGTTTCGGAGATGCGATACACGTTGTAGCCAAGCAGATTCACCGGCGTTGAGCCGTCAATATTCGCTGTCGGCGCTTGCCACGTAATCGTGATCATGTCCTCACTGATTTCTTTCCCGGTAACGATCATCACGGGCGGTAACGCGATGCGAGCCGCGGGTTCGAGCAGCAGGAAGTTTGAAAAGGCCGCGCGTTGTCCGGCAGCATTTACGTAACGCACCGCGTAGCGTAAACGCGTCGGCTCGCCTGCCAGCTCGAGCGTGTCCGAGTACGTCAGTATCTCCGACGCGTTTTTGATTTCGTCGTAAGTGACGGATCCAATCAGCGTCGAGCGCGTCGCAAACTCTTCTTCGGTCAACCCCAGTGGCGCGCGCGGCTTCTCCGCCAAACGATAAACATCTATGCGGCGAATGCTCTGCACACTCGCGTCGGAGGCATTACGGCGCGGCGCCGGCCAACTAAGAATGACCTGATTGCCACGCTGGACGCCGGACAGTAACTCCGTGCGCTGTTGCACGCGCTCAATCGGCGGCAACGGCGGACGGCGCTTGCCGCAATTTGCCAGGACAAACACCGCCGCGAGCAGCAGCGCGAGTGAAATCGCACGACGGCGCGCATCGTTCACTCTCAACGATAAACGGTCAGACCCTGAACTTGATGGCGACCAGCGGGGGCTGAATGGTTTCACAAGATGTACCGGCTGAGGTCCTGATCTTTAACTGTTTCGGCAAGCATCGCCTCAACGTAAGCGGCGTCAATGCGTTGATTTTTAGGCTCCAGGTCAGGTCCTTCGAAGCTTATTTCTTCGAGTAGTTTTTCCATGATCGTTTGCAGTCTGCGCGCACCGATGTTCTCAGTATGCTCGTTGACCTTGAACGCGAAGTGCGCAATCGAGTCGATCGCTTCGTCGGTGAATTCGATGATCACCTCCTCGGTCGCCATCATCGCTTGATACTGTTTGATTAAGGCATTCTTCGGCTCGGTTAGGATCCGTTTGAAGTCTTCAACAGTCAGCGACTCAAGCTCCACGCGAATCGGGAAGCGCCCCTGCAATTCCGGAATCAGATCGGAAGGCTTGGAAACGTGAAAAGCGCCGGCCGCGATGAACAGGATATGGTCCGTGCGCACCATGCCGTAACGAGAGTTGACCGTCGTTCCTTCAACAATTGGCAGAATGTCTCGCTGCACTCCTTCACGCGAAACATCCGGACCGTGTCCCGACTCTCTGCCCGCAATCTTGTCGATCTCGTCGAGGAAAATAATCCCGGATACTTCGACGCGTTCGATCGCGGCGCGCGCAACCTGATCCATATCGATCAGTCGTTCCTCTTCTTCCTGCAACAAGTGCTCGATGGCTTCGTCAACGCGCATCTTGCGTTGCTTGGTGCGGCCCTGAAAAAGATTGCCCAACATGTCCTTCATGTTGATGCCCATCTCTTCGACGCCCTGCGGTCCGGCGAGTTCTATCACTGGAAAATTCTTTTCACGAATTTCCAGCTCGACCAAACGGTTGTCGAGTTTGCCTTCACGTAACTGCGCGCGAAGTTTTTCGCGAGTGCGTTGCGAGTCCTGACTAGCGGTGTCGGCACTCGTGTCCGTTTCACCTTCGCCGGATTGCTGTAGCTCGCTGGTGCCGTCAAAGTCGTAGAAGGTGGAACTCGAACGAGGCGGCGGTAGCAGCAAGTCGAGAATTCTTTCTTCGACGTTTAGCTCTGCTTTTTCTGCAATCTCATCGCTTTTTTCCTGACGCGTCATGTCAACCGCAATCTCGGTCAGGTCGCGGATCATGCTTTCGACGTCGCGCCCGACGTAACCCACTTCGGTGAATTTCGACGCTTCAACTTTGAGGAACGGTGAGTTTGACATGCGCGCCAACCGCCGGGCGATTTCCGTTTTACCGACGCCGGTGGAGCCGATCATGATCATGTTCTTGGGCATCACATCGACGGCCATTTCGAGCGGAAGTTTCTGACGGCGAATACGATTGCGCAAGGCGATCGCGACCGCGCGTTTAGCGTTGCGCTGACCAACGACGTGCTTATCGAGCTCACCAACGATTTGACGGGGCGTCATCTCGTCGAGCTTGAGACTCTCGTCCACTTCACCTTCTAAATAAATGACCATTATTAATTTCTAGTCCGCAATTCAAAACTCAAAACTTGAAACTTAAAGTTCTTCCACGATGATGTTCTGGTTTGAGTAGATACAAATATCACCGGCAATCTTCAAAGCCGAAACCGCAATTTCACGAGCGGAGAGTGTGGTGTATTCCGAGAGAGCGCGGGCCGCGGCCAACGCGTAGGAACCACCGGAGCCAATCGCCAGCACTCCGTCGTCGGGCGCAATCACGTCGCCATTTCCCGATAACAAAAAAGAAGTCTTGCTGTCAGCCACTACCAGCAACGCTTCCAGGTGTCGCAGAACTTTATCCGTGCGCCATTCTTTGCTGAGCTCGATCGCAGCCCGCTCGAGATTGCCGTGATACTGTTCCAGCTTGCTTTCAAAGCGAGTCAGCAAAGAGAAGGCATCAGCGGTGGCGCCGGCGAAACCAACGAGGATGGTGTCGTTGTAAAGCCGGCGCACTTTTCGCGCGCTCGCTTTCATGATTGTTTCGCCTAACGTTACCTGTCCGTCACCAGCGAGTGCGACGCTTCCTTCTTTACGTACCAACAGCACAGTAGTGCTGCGAATGATGGGACTTTCTTTTGGCATTTTTAGTAAAAGCACTATAGGAATTCGTTTGAAGGCAAGTCAAGCGCGGCTTCCTAAACAGTTGTGAACGCGAACGTCATGACCGAAGTCGCTGGAAGATCGCGCGGTTGTTTTAGGCTATGATAGCTGCCGTGAGTCGAGACAACCGGCCGGATTAACGGGAAAGAGAGGACGCCAAAATTGAGCGCAGACCGTAGACCGCGCATCGGCATCACCATGCGGATCGAACTCGAGACTGACCGCTTTTACCTCGCACGCTATTACAGCGAAGCGGTGGCGGCGGCCGGCGGCGCGCCGGTTCACATCAGTTTGATTCCTGATGCCGGCTACATTGAGACAGTCGTGTCTGATCTCGATGGCGTGCTCCTGCCCGGCAGTGATTCCGATGTTGACCCACTGCGATACGGCGCCGAACCCCATCCGAACCTCGGAAGTGTTCATTCGATAAAAGACCAGACAGATTTGCTCGTGCTTGAAGAGATCGAACGCCGCGCCCTGCCACTGTTCGCGATCTGTTTTGGCATGCAAGTGCTGAACGTCTCGCGTGGCGGCACGTTGATCCAGGACATCCGCTCGCAAGTTCCCAATGCCATCAAACATCAGCAGGGCTTGCCGCGCGACCGGCAGTCACATTCGGTTGTGTTGGATAAGAAGAGCCTGCTCGCAACCCTCGCGGCAGGTGAGCGCGCGGCGGTTAATAGTCATCACCATCAGGCGATCGAAAACGTTGGCCGGAACCTGGTGGCTACGGCGTGGGCGCCGGATGGTTTGATCGAAGCGCTTGAAGATTCACGTCCAGAAAGGTTTGCCTTAGCGGTTCAATGGCACCCGGAACTCGGCTGGCGAGAAGATCGACTTTCGCAGGCAATGTTCGAACACTTCCTAGCCGCCTGCAAAGACTACGCGCGTGAAGGTTCGCGTGAGCACGAATCAATGGCGCCGGCGCAAATCTAGTCGAAACAACCTGGTGGATTCCGATTACTTGAAACTTCGCGGACAGGTGGCCATCGTTACCGGTGGCGCGCGCGGCATTGGTAAAGCAATTGTTGAACTGCTTTCAGCGCACGGCGTAAACGTCGTCGTTAACTACGTTCGTGACGAAGCGGCCGCCGAGGCGACAGTAGACCTGGCCCGAGGAAGGGGAGTGGAGGCCGTAGCCTTCCGTGCAGACGTCGGCAATGCAAGCGAAGCTCAACAACTTATCGACAAAGCGATCGAACACTTCAAACGCATCGATATCCTGATATGTAATGCGGGAATCTGGGAAGGCTCACCGCTCGATGAGATGTCGGAAGACCTTTGGGATCGTACAATCGAAATAAACCTTAAGGGCACCTGGAGCGTATGCCGTTCAGCAGTCGCGCCGATGAAGCAACAGCGATCCGGAAACATTGTTATCGTCACTTCAACGGCGGGACAGCGCGGCGAGGCAAACTATTCGAACTATGCCGCCTCCAAGGGAGCTCAGATCGCTTTTACAAAATCTCTTGCAGCAGAATTAGGCGAGTGGGGAATTAGAGTCAACGCCGTCGCGCCGGGTTGGGTCGACACGGAGATGACAGCCGAGGCGCTGGGAGATACGGAACAGCGACAGCTGATCGAGGACTCAATTCCAGTGCGAAAGATTGCGGCGCCGGAAGACATCGCGGCGCCCGTTGTTTTCTTGTGCAGCGATTGGGCCCGACACATTACGGGGGAAATCCTGAACGTGAACGGCGGCTCGGTGCTCTGCGGCTAAAGTTTTACCTTAACTCAATTTTGGAGCTGTTCGACAACGCAACCTATTCTATGACTCGAAACCATGTGACCCTCGGCATTGAGAAATTACTTGAAGCGCCGCCTGCTTCATTAAAAACCGCACGCGTCGGACTCATCTGCAACCAGGCTTCGGTCGACCATAGTTTCCAGCACTCAGCCGACGTCCTTCACGCGCGTTCGGAGATTAACCTGCGCGCCTTCTTTGGCCCACAGCACGGCATTCGTGGCGACGTGCAGGACAACATGATCGAGACTGAACACACGACGGACGCCGACACCGGTCTGCCCATCCACTCCCTGTACAGCGAAACGAGAGAGCCGACGGAGGCAATGCTGGCAGATGTGGATGTGCTGATCTTTGACATGCAGGACGTCGGCTGTCGCATCTACACGTTCGCTTACACGATGGCCAACTGCATGATGGCGGCCCGGAAGTTTGGTAAGAAGGTAATCGTTTGCGACCGTCCGAACCCGATCAATGGCAAGCA
>JBKPNP010000676.1:0-2808 GCA_046732775.1 Acidobacteriota bacterium | reverse complement strand
TAACAGGTGCACCATCTCGAGGCGGTTCAAGTTTCCCCGGGCTTGGGAAATCCATTCGCGCAAAGCGCGGCGCCGAATCGCGGCGGGTTTTTGCAACAGAACACTTACGCTCAACGACGGCTGTCCGGTTTCATTATTCTGAGGGTTGGCGGACATCGCTTCCGTCAACAAGTCATTGGCTTCCGAAGCCAGTGCCGCCGCGTCCTCGTTCAGCAAGTCGCCCGTCCGGCTGAGTGCCTCCACAATGCGATTATTGAATGAGCGCATCAGCGGCAATAGTTGTTTACGAATGCGGACGCGAGCAAACCTCTGGTCGTCGTTCATCTCATCGTTTAGAAAATCGATTCCCCGCGAACGGCAAAAATCCTCGGTCTGCGCGCGGCGCGCCCACGCGAGCAGTGGCCTGACCAGCAAGACGTTCGATCCCCGTTCGATGGGACGCATTGTCGGAATGCCGGTCAGCCCTTCGGCGGCGCTGCCGCGAAGCAGTCTCATCAGAATAGTTTCAGCCTGATCGTCGAGCGTGTGTGCAGTCAGAACGTATGTCGCCTTCTGTTTTTGCGCCGTGCGCAGCAGAAACTCATAACGCGCTTTGCGCGCGGCCTGTTCCAGATTCTCATTCTGTTTAGTGCGGATAAGATTCACGCGCTTGCTGACGGATGGGGAACCAAGCTTTTTGGCGAGCTCAGAAACCCAACGCGCGTCCTGACGACTTTCGGGCCTGAGTCCATGATCCATATGTGCGACGACGATACCAATGTTCAACTTATCCGCAGTCAGTAACTCATGAAGCGCAAGCAAGAGAGCAGTGGAGTCAGCGCCTCCGGAAACGGCGACAATTGCAGTCGCATCCTCACGCGCGAGATCCAACCGGCGCCACTCGATCCGTAGTCGCCCTACGAAAGTAGTAATTCTTTTAACGGTCACGATTTCTTTTTGTACCGAGCTTTCTCTGTGCGACCTCTGTGTCCTCTGTGACTCTTGGTGTTAAGACGATCGAAAACTTCACCACAGAGGCACAGAGGTAACACAGAGTTCACCCGCCTTGACAATCAATGGTCCTCGCGCTACTAATTCAGTCATCCCAAGTTCAGTTCTCCCGCAAAAATTTCTTTCGAGGTCAACCATGAAATTCAGAACGTTTGTGTGCGCGCTGATAGTCGCGCTCTTTACTTTCCAAACCATTCCCGTGTTCGCCGTTGACGAGGGAATGTGGCCGTTCAATAACGTGCCGAAGCAGGATATCAAACAGAAATATGGATTCACTGTTACCGACGATTGGCTGCAGAAAGTTCAACTCGCGACCGTTCGTTTCCCAAATGGCACTGGCTCATTTGTTTCGCCGAACGGTCTGGTGCTGACAAATTATCACATCGTTGAGGATACGATTGGGGAACTGAGCAGCGCGACCAAAGATTACGCGAAAGAGGGCTTCGTGGCCCGCAGTCAGGCTGAAGAACTCAAGGCGGAAGGTTTGTTTCTCGACCAACTAATCAGCATCGAAGACGTAACTGACCGCGTCAATGCAGCAGTCAAGAGCAATATATCTGATGCTGAGGCGAATGCCGCACGCCGGACCGCAATCAGCACGATCGAAACTGAGTCGACCCGGAGCACGGGCTTCCGCAGCGATGTGGTAACGCTCTAC
This sequence comes from Acidobacteriota bacterium, assembly GCA_046732775.1. Lineage (GTDB taxonomy): Bacteria > Acidobacteriota > Blastocatellia > Pyrinomonadales > Pyrinomonadaceae > PSRF01. Next base: position 1,160 of record JBKPNP010000676.1, on the reverse strand, counting down.
CAGGGCGGCCAGTACAACCTCTATCGGTACAAGCGCTATACGGATTTGCGCGTCGTATTTGTGCCCGAGTTTCAGGCGGCGTTCTTCGGTGGCGACCCGGACAATTTCAATTTCCCGCGCTTCAACATCGACATGGCGCTGGTCCGCGTTTACGAAAACGATCAGCCGTTGAAGGTGGATAATTACTTCAAGTGGTCGAAGACTGGCGTAAAGGATGGCGAACTGGTTTTCGTCACCGGTCATCCGGGTTCCACACAGCGGCTTAACACCGTTGCGCATATCGAAGCGTTGCGTGATACGAGCATTCCGCTCCTGCTTCGCATGTTGGAATCGCGCCGGGCGGTGCTCAAGCAGTACATGGCCGGTGGTGAAGAGCAAACGCGTCGGGCGCAAAATGAACTGAACAGCGTGGAGAACTCGATCAAGGTCTATAAAGGACAGCTTGCCGGTTTGCAGGATGCAAAACTGATGGCCAAGAAGCGTCAGGCAGAGCAGGCCCTGCGCAACTCAATCAACGCCGATCCGCAAAAGAAGAAAGCATACGCCGATGCCTGGGACGCGATCGCCAAAGCTCGCCGCGACCTGTCTACCTATGAACGCGATCGTCGTTTTTTAGATCCGACCACCGGCACCGTGCCGGTTGTTCCCGCTGGCTTCAATAGTCAGCTATTCATGTATGCGCGAGCGCTGGTGCGCCTCGCCGATGAAAATCAAAAGCCTGACGTCGAACGTCTGCCGGAGTTTATGAATTCGCGTCGCGTCGGTCTCGAAGCATCGTTGTATTCGACCGCGCCGATTTACGATGACCTGGAAAAGGCGAAGCTCGCCAATTCGCTCGCGTTCATGCAAAGCGAATATGGTGCGAATAGTTCACTCGTCAAGAGAGTCTTGAAAGGGAAGACTCCGGAAGCGCGCGCCGCCGAGTTGATCGGAGGGACAAAACTGAAAGACGTCGAGTATCGCCGGCAAGTGGCTGCTGCGGGAGTCAGGATGATCAACAGCGGCGACGATCCGCTTATCGATCTGGCTAAAGACATCGATAAGGAATCGCGTGCGGTGCGCAAACGTTACGACGAACAGGTGACCGCGGTGGAGCGAGCCAGCTACGCGAAGATCGCGCGGGCGCTGTTTGCGGAGCACGGTACCGACCTCTATCCCGA
>JBKPNP010000675.1:0-11604 GCA_046732775.1 Acidobacteriota bacterium | reverse complement strand
GGGAAAACTGTACGGGTGCTAAACGCGCCCGGTAGCGCCGGTGTTCACCGGGTAGTTTGGGACTTAAGACGGCAAGAAAAAGTTACGGATGCGGAGATTGCTCGCGCCGGCGCTGAAACTCTTTCAGAGAAAGACGCCTTGGCCTGGGTACCCGCGGGTGATTACACGGCGACCCTGCAAGCGGGCGCGACAAGGCTACGAACCGATGTGAAAGTGCGTAAAGAGCGTCAGCAATTGAAACGAGTGGATGTGAGAAAGTGAAGGCTTACTTAAAAAGACGTTGGGCGCCGACCTCCCCCAAGACCGACGCCCTTGCCTTTATCTCAGTTCTCCCGTGGAGAATTAACGATGGGGCATATTAGGGTTGGACCGCAGGTCGATGGTTGCAGATAACTTGCAAAGCCTTCACGAGACTGTAACAAAAATTTCCGTAAACCTGTTCGGCCGGCGGTTCTTTGGCCCACGGGCGTACCCACGATTTAGTTTTGTAGGTCCGATCTAAGGGAGTTTTATGGTGTCGAATGGATTAATTGCGCCTTATGGGTCGTGGAGATCACCAATCACGTCCGACTTAATTGCCGGCGGGTCAGTCGCGCTGTCCCAACCATGGATTGATGGCCCGGACATCTATTGGGTGGAGATGCGGCCGGCGGAGGCGGGTCGTGCGGTAATTGTCCGACGCAACAAGGCGGGCGAGACCGTTGATGTGAACCCGGCGCCTTTCAATGCGCGCACGCGTGTTCATGAGTATGGTGGCGGCGACTACACGGTGCGACATAGTGTCGTTTACTTCACAAACTTTGCGGACCAGCGGTTCTATGTTGTGGAAGACGGCAAGCCCCCTCGCCCGCTTACGCCGGCGAGCCAAATGCGTTATGCAGATCCGCTAATTGACAGCGGCCGCCGCCGGTTGGTCTGCATCCGGGAGGATCACACCCGTGCGGGCGAGGAAGCTGTTAACTGTTTAGTCAGCATCGCCCTCGACAAAGGAGAGAGCTGCGGCGAAATATTGGCGTCGGGTAACGACTTCTATTCGTCGCCGCGGCTGAGCCCTGACGGCAAGAAGCTCGCGTGGCTCACCTGGAGCCATCCGAACATGCCCTGGGATGGCACGGAGCTCTGGGTAGGTTCACTCGATTCGAACGGATCGCTGATGTCGAGCGAGCGCGTGGCCGGTGGACAAAGTGAATCGATCTTCCAGCCGGAGTGGTCGCCGGATGGCACGCTCTACTTCGTGTCGGATCGCTCGGGTTGGTGGAACCTTTATCGTCTCAACTCTGACGGTTCGAACGAAAACTTGCAGGCTACGGACGCCGAGTTTGGTATGCCGCAATGGGGTTTTGGCATGTCGACTTATGCGTTCGAGTCCGCTGGTCGAATTATTTGCACTTACATACAGAACGGCATTTCTCGCCTCGCGCAGTTCGATACGCAAACGAAAGCACTCACGCCCATTGACTGTCCGTACACTGACGTCCGTTACGTGCGCGCTGCTTCCGGGCAGGCGGTGATGCGTGCGGCTTCGCCGACGGAAACGGCGGCGATCGTGCGGTTCGATTTTGAGACTGGAGCATTCAAAACGTTGCGACGGTCAAACACGCTGGCAATCGAGCCTGACGACCTGTCGCCTGCGCGCCCGATCGAGTTTCCCACCGAGGGCGGATTGACGGCTTACGGGTTTTTTTATGCGCCAAGAAATCGGGAGTACAGCGCCCGCAAAGATGCCAAGCCACCGTTGCTGGTGATGAGTCACGGAGGACCGACGGCCGCCGCTACTAGCGCGTTGTCTCTCAATATTCAATTTTGGACCAGCCGCGGCATCGCTGTGTTAGACGTGAATTACGGCGGCAGCAGCGGCTTCGGGCGCGCGTACCGCGAGCGACTGAAAAATCAATGGGGCATCGTTGATGTTGACGACTGTGCCAACGGAGCGCGTTACCTGGTAGGGCAAGGTGAAGTTGACGGTGATCGTCTGATGATTACGGGCGGCAGTGCCGGTGGCTACACCACTCTGTGCGCGCTGACCTTTCGCGACACGTTTGGCGCTGGAGCGAGTCACTACGGAGTCAGTGACGCGGAAGCGCTCGCAAAAGAAACCCACAAATTCGAATCACGATACCTCGATGGGTTCATGGGTGCTTACCCGGAGAAACGCGAAGTTTATTTCGCGCGATCGCCAATTAACTTCACTGAACGCCTGGCTTGCCCGGTGATTTTTTTCCAGGGACTGGACGATAAAGTGGTACCGCCCAATCAGGCCGAGACGATGGTAGAGGCCTTAAAGACGAAGGGAATTCCCGTCGCCTACCTGCCTTTCGCGGGCGAGTCGCATGGCTTCCGGCAGGCGAAAAACATTAAGCGGGCGCTGGACGCTGAACTTTATTTCTATTCGCGCGTGTTTAAATTTGAACTGGCGGACCCGGTTGAACCAGTCGAGATTGCGAACCTGAAGAGTGACGGCGCGGCTTAAAAATAGGTAGCCCGCATCTGCGTAACGAAAGGGGATGCTGAAATGGACGAGCTGGACGAGCAAAACGAATTGATTGTTACCGCTATACCGACGCGAGAATTGCCGCGCATTCCCACTGAAGCTGAAGCGGCATTCGAGGCAGGCCAACAGCGCGTGCTCAAGATGATCGCCACGGATGCGCCGCTCAGCGACATTCTCACCCAGCTCGTGCTGCTGATTGAGTCACAAGTGCCGGGCATGCTCTGTTCGGTGTTGTTGCTCAGCGACGACGGCAATCACATCCGGCATGGTGCCGCGCCGAGTCTGCCTCAGGATTACGTCAATGCGGTGAACGGCGGGCCGATTGGGCCAAAGAATGGATCGTGTGGAACGGCGATGTATCGAGGCGAGCCTGTGGTCGTCACCGATATTTTTAACGACCCGCTCTGGGAAGACTATCGCGATCTGGCGGCGGGCACCGACCTGCGCGCGTGCTGGTCAACTCCAATCATGTCCAAGCGCGGGAAGGTGCTGGGATCGTTTGCGATGTATTACGCTCAGCCGCAGGCGCCTACGGGTAGCGAAGCGCGATTAACGGAAATAGCGACGCGTCTCGCTGGACAGGCAATCGAGCGTGCCGCTGCGCGCAAGTCATGATGCGGATGTCTGGCTGAAATTAGTGCCTTGCCATATTTCAGCAAGTAGTTCGTATGAGCGAATACGCTTGGCGTGTTCGTAGATCGACGTGACGATCATAAGTTCGTCTACCTTCGTTTCTGCCGCGAATTTCTCTAGTCCGGCGCGCACCGTTGCCGGAGAACCCACAAACGAACGAGACAGCATCCGGGCTGCCTGGAATTTCTCGGCGGGCGTCCAGTAGCTTTCGATGTCCTCAACCGGCGGCTGCATCTGGCCACCCCGTCCGCGCACGAGGTTCGCGAACGATTGTTGAACGGTGGTGAAGAGGTGCGAGGCTTCCTCGTCAGTTTCAGCGACGACCACATTAACGCCGGCCATCGCGTAGGGCCGATCGAGTTGCCGCGAAGGTTGGAAGCGACTGCGGTAAATGTCGAGAGCCTCTGGAAGCGCCTCGGGTGCAAAGTGGGAAGCGAAAGCGTAAGGCAATCCCAGTTCGGCGGCTAGCTGCGCTCCGAACAAACTAGAACCCAAAATCCAGATTGGTACTTCGGTGCCGGCGCCCGGTACTGCGCGCACCGCCTGGCCATGCTTCGCGGGAGCCAGAAGATACTGCAGCTCCTGAACGTCCTGGGGAAACGTGTCGGCGCTAACCGGATTGCGGCGCAACGCGCGTAGGGTAAGCTGATCGGTGCCGGGCGCGCGGCCCAAGCCAAGATCGATCCTGCCGGGATAGAGCGATTCGAGCGTGCCAAATTGTTCTGCGATTACCAGCGGCGAGTGGTTTGGCAACATGATGCCACCCGAGCCAACCCGAATAGTTGAAGTGCCTGCCGCGAGATAACCAATCACCACAGACGTTGCTGCGCTGGCGATGCCGGTCATGTTGTGGTGTTCAGCTACCCAGTAACGGCGGTAACCAAAGCGCTCGGCGTGTTGCGCAAGGTCGAGACTATTGCGCAAGGCCTCGCGCGGCGTTGAGCCCACGGTGACGGGTGCGAGATCAAGAATAGACAAGTTCAAGATGCTTGAATCGTAAAGAGGAAATCGTGAATAGGGAAGTGCGGGTTGGGGTTAGACAAAGAAAAGCCGCGACTGATTACGAGCCGCGGCGCGCAACTTTGGGCACTCACGTTGCGAGGATTTTAGACTTTGGAGTGCGGTGACCTGTCAACGCTTCTCTTCGCGGCGGGCTGGCGCCGCGGTTCGGTCCCAAGCAAAGCTGCGACAGGTTGCAGTTTAAAACCAAAGCGGTGACAAGTCACCGCACTCCCAAAGTCGAGAGCTGCTACCGAATCGGATCGTCTGCTGCGGTTGCGGGGGCGCCGCCATGATCCGAGCCCCGCAAAATGCCGGTTTCGTCGATGAAAAACGAAAGCTTCCCGGTCTTGCCATACTGCAGTGGAACTGCGCTCGCTTCAAATTTTTCACCCATCGTGACGAGGTCGACGCGGTAGCCAGAATTGTCGAGCATGTACTTATCGATCAATTTCTCCGAAATGAGATGCTCGAGCGTGGCGTAACTTCCCGCGCCTTTCCCGCTCTTAAAATTCTCTTCGCCGCCGGCAAGGGAGTACAGCATAGTTTTGGTCATCGCTTCATTTGATCGCAACGGGGCTTGTTCGGCGTCTGCAGACATTTGCGCAATAAACGTCTGTATCAGGTTTTTAGGTACGTGCAACTCGTGAAGTGGGCCTGATCCGTCGTTGGACAACGAATACGTCAGGGGATCAATCACCGGAGCGACGCGTGACAAGAATTCTCGCGACCGATCGTTGCTCAGGACGGCGCCGTTAAAGTATTGATCGACCATGGTGGGCGCGATGTAGAGTTGGCCCAGCACCTGCCGCGGTTGCCAACGCGTGAAGTTTCTATAAGAACTATCCGAAGCAAGCGTGTGATGTTCAAGGTACGCGTCGACTACGCGGGTGATGTCCTTCGGGTCGGGTGAGAGAACAAGGAAGTCCCCAATGAACGCGTAGGCGAACACGCCGGCGTAGGAAACCACTTCGGTGTTTTCGCGCTTTTCCGTTTGCGCCAGCAGGTTCGCACCCTTCATCCCAAACGACTCGATCACTTTTGGTATTAGTCGAGCGACTGCTTCTTTATCTTTGACCGAAATGGCAATGACCGGATTCGTCGATGCTTGCGCGGGGCCCGAAGGAGGAACGTTAGCGGAGGAAGTATCACCGTCACGATCTTTTGCGACCTCTTCGGCGATCGCTTTAGTCGACTTCTTCGGCAGGATTAGGGCCAGCTCGTTCCCAAACAGCGGCAGCACATCGTCCTTGATTTTCAAGCCCAGCTTCTCTTCGTAGGCCGCAAACGGAGACGCCTGTTTCGCGGCCGCGGGATTGAAGAGGCGCGCGCGCGGGTCAACAGTGTAAGCCTTTACGGTGCCGTCGTAGATTTGCTGGTAGTCGAGAGACACGCTAACGAACAACTCCACGTCGGCTGGAAAAACGTTAGGCGACTGTGGGGCGAACTCGGGTCCAGAGTAAAACTGCGGCAGAAACGGGAGTGCGTTGTTCTTGTTTTCAGGGCTGTTGAGCAGCAATGTCCTGACGACGTAGGCGTCGCCCTCGAAAACGAGGGCCGCGGCAATCGCTTCCGGCCATCTACTCTCGCCACCAAAAAAAGCGCTGTAAAGAGGAGTAAACAAATCCGGTTCCGGAGGACCAGCCGACAGCGTGCCGGTACCAGTAGAAGCAGGGGGTGGCGGCACCGTTGTTTCCGGAATCTCTTCAGGCGGCGGAGGGGATTGCTCTTCAGGGAGGCGTTCCGTCTCCATCTCTTGAATCGCAGGGGGATTGGCAGCGGCGTCGGCCTCCCTCTTAGCTGCTTCCTCCTGCCACCTGCGGTTGCGTTCCTTCTCCTCCTTTTCAATTGTTTTCAAATCGAAGTAGAGAAACACTGACTCTGAAGCGAAACGATTACGCGCCAGTACGAAATTCTGATCTTCCGCCATGAGCTTACTGCGTTTCGGCCGCAGGTTGGGCAGCACAATCGGCGCTTCGCTTATAAGAATCAACGAGCCAACTTGTTTCAGGTGATAGGGCGGCAACTGAGGCGTCGGTTGTGCCTCCACGCGCCGATCAGGATCAACCGTTGCGATTACCGGAAGGTGTTCTCCCGTCACGGCAGGAGTCGGAGTTGGCATGGGCGTCGGAGGCGGCAAAAGCTTCGGCAGGAAATTGCCCAACTCCGGGTAAAACTTCTTCGCGTCTTCAGCAGATGCAAACTCGATGGCGACGAGAACGTTCGGCAGGTTTGGTCGCGACGGCCAGGCGGCGATCATCATCCGCGACCCGGCCAGCCCATCAGAGTGCGAGCTCAACCATTTCACCATCGTCTGGAATTCTTTTGGTGGTCCGCCCAGCTTGATGATCGGTTCAACCAGATCCGTTACGGCTGAAGAGCGGATCAACCCACCGACGCCGCGAATTTCTGCATACACGTTGAAGCTGTCCGCGGCGAGCAGTGAATCAAATGTTGGCTCAACCTCGACGACGGCTGGTGCGGGGGGCTTCTTCGGCGGAGCATCGCGACGTTGCTGTGCGTTGAGAGGGGCCGCGAAGGTTGTGGCGGTGAGTAGAAGAACGATCAGGGTGCGACAAATCTTTTGCTGCATAAATGTCCTGACGAAATATGTTTTGAGTGCCCGAGACCCGCTAGCCGGCGACGCGACGCCAAACACTCGCCTCGCCATCATTCGCAATCAAACGCTTAACTTCACCGTACGCCGCCGCGTAAAGCGAGCGCATCTGGCCGGCGGTGATCGTTGACCGCGAGTAACCGAGTTGCTTTTCAATTTCTTCGAGCTTCATTTTTTGCCGCGGTTCGTAGCGCGCTAATAAACGCCCTTCGCCGGCAAGATGCACTGCCAACCCCTCAGCCAGCCAACGCGGCGCGCGGCCGCGGCTGACGAGATCGACAACAGTATGTACGAGTTCGTGGCGCAGAGTTGTTTCCAGAATCCCGCGCCGTTTCAAAGTGGCGAGCGGTTGTAACTCAATCTGATTGCCGCGGCTGGCGGCTGCGGCCCAGATAGGGAGACCGGTTCGTCCGACAAAGTCGCCGGTAGTCTCCGCAATGTAAACTTCCAGGGTCGGAACTTGCACGGAAAGTCGCGCGGCCGAGACGCGTTCAACCAACGACTTCCGACTCGACTGCAGCAAGCTGAGCAATTGTTCGACGTCCTTCTGATCGACCGACTCCGGATAACTCACGCGAAAATTCTCGCTCGCAAGCGAACGCCGGCGCGACGCTTTCGCGAATGGCCCCTTGGCATTCGACAGTGTTTCGCTGCCTGCGGTTCCATGATTAGTTAAAAGACTGTCCCACATCAGGTCCGCGGAGAAACGGTTCAACTCGCCGACATGAGTCGAAGGAAAGTACTTCGCGAGAATCTGACGGAAGTTCGCGCCGCGCTCGGCCATCACGTGCGCCCCTTCCTGGCAGAGTCCCAGGCCGTGACCAAAACCGCTGCCGTGGAAAGTGAAGTTTGAGCCCGAGCGAGAAACCGCAAACCGCGAACTCTTCAAGAGATTCCAACCGAGCGCACGCCCGACAATGATTTTAAAGTCCCATCCGGAGACGGTAACGCGCCGGTCGCCGGCAATCGCGATCGATTCAGCCCGGCCGCTCGCATCCGTTCGCAATACGCTAACGCTATCCAAACGCTCGCCGACGTTCGTTCGCGGATCCGTCTGCAGCGCCTGCAGCAGTCGCGCGCGGGGAATCACGTCAGTCCAACCTTGATGAGCTTCCGTTACACAGTATTCGTCCGTCACACCTTTCAAGTAGGGTGGAGCAGCTCCGCCCCACAAGGTTGCGCGGTTCGCCGTCATGCCGCCGCACGAGGCGCTGAAGTAGGCGTCAACCACGTGGTTGTCATTGTCATTGAGTATTTCTTTACGGGTGGCGTCAACGGCTTCAATGACGTCGCCAGGAAGTGCGTCGCCCGATTCGAGCGCGTTAAAGCGCTGGCAGTGTGTAGTAGTGCAAAAGTCGTAACCGTCGCGCGCGTGCCGGCCGAGATTCTTCACCGCATACGTGCGAGCCGCAACCGCGAGAGCCTTGAGTGCCTCCGGTTCACGCTCCATGCTGCCTTCGGTAGCCACAACGCCTTTCACGTAGTCTTCGAGAGACATCGTTTGCGTCGTGTTCTCACTTACCAGGTGTACGCGAACTTTGTCTGGGAAGTCATGACGACTTTCGGACGCCACGACAGTCTCGGGCGCACGCGCGGAGGGAATGTCTCGTTCCGTCCGAGTCAGTTTTGAATACTCTTCGAAAACGGGCCGCGCAACTTCGGCTGCGTCGGAGCCATGTCCTTTTGCGAGAAACACCAGCACCGCGAGGTTTACGGTGTTCGCTGGCACGTCCGCATCGCCGGCGTCGTTCACGTGGGCAGCGAAACCCACGAACCAGCCCTGACTACGATAACCATTAATCTCTGTGGCCGTGCCGGTTTTGCCGAATACGTATATCGGCAGCGAATAAAGATGCGCGGTTTCTGCGGTGCCATAACGAACCGCGCCGCGCATTCCTTTCAAAATCAGCTCACGGTGCTGCGGGGCGATGTTTACATTGGCTAGCGTTTGCGGCTTGAATTCTGTTACCGGCGCAACGCCGGGTCTCATCAAGTGTCCACCATTAACGAGCGCCGCATAAGCGTTGATGAGTTGAATCGGCGTCGCCCGGACGAAGTCGCCTTCGCCGATCGCGTTTTCCGAATGCCAATCGGCACGTCTCAGCAGTCCCGTTGATTCGTGTGCAGTATTAACGCCCGTCGGCTTACCAAAGCCAAACTGATCAAGCGTGGCGGTGAAGTCAGTGCTGCCAAGTCGCTCCCCGACTTTGGCAAAGTAGTAGTTACACGAATAAGCGATCGCTTCAGTCGGATTCAACGGTGGCAGATCGCGCGGATGCGAGCAGGTCGTATGAAACTGATCATGTGAATAGACTTCCCGGCAAAGAGTTTGCGACTCTTCATCGATAACACCGGAACGCAAAGCCGTCAGCGCCGTGAACGGTTTTAAGGTTGAACCCGGCGGCAGATTTTCTTCCGTTGCCAGTTCGGGATTAACGATCGCACGGACGCGCGCGGTTTGCGGGTCCATTACGATCACAGTGCCGCGTCGATTGCCCAAGGCAGCCGCTGCCACTCGCTGCAGTTGTTCATCGATAGCGGCGGCCGGCGGCGATGCGGCGCTGCGGAAGAAACTGAAATGGCCGGCGCTCCAGAGAATTAAAGGGAGCAACAGCGTACTGGCGGCCAGTGCCGGCAGGCTCGCGGGCAGGGAAATGTGTGACGGATTCGCCGGCAGGAAATCCGCTCGAGCTGACAAAAATGTGCGGCGAGCCTGCATCAAGTTGCCTCGTTGGGCTTCTCCGCGAGTTCCGGCGACGGTTCTCCCAAAGCTCGAACTGTTATTGTCCAACCGAATAGCGTTAAAGCGAACACCACGACCAAACGCGTCAAGAGCAAGGCGAGTTCGAGCCACGCATGTTTGGTTTGCGTCGTTCGAAACAGGATGAAATACGGCGCGACCGCGAAGATCAAAAACCCGACGATGTAGATGAGCACCGAGCGTGGCGCAAAGGCGCGCGATAGCAGCGCGAACATCTTTCCGAGCGCGCTTCCCAAACCTTCACGCGCAGTTGCCAGCCACAACTGAATTGCAGCGAGTGGCAAAACGAGTCCGAAGAATAAATAACGAATGGTGGAAAAGAGCGCGATCTTCCAATTGATCGGACGAGGAGGACGCGTACCTCTGGCCGTTTCCGCCAGACGCGACGGCGTGACGGCCTCGGGCAGCGTAGTTCCAAATCGGTTCTGTGCCTTCGCCAGCAGGTAAGCGATAAGTATCGCCAGAGCAATTAGTGGCAGTGTAACGAGCAGTAACTTCCAAAAACTCCGGAGCGATCGCCGCAGGATGAAACCAGCACCTGCAGACGACTCATTCTCGGCCGTCTTTGCACCACCGCTGGCAATCATTGCCTGGAGAATGAAGAAGAGCAGCGGCGCCGCAATGGCAAACGCGAAGGTCAACGTGACCTGCGCGATCGTCGCCTCTTTGATCGCGACGAAGAAATAGAGCAGCGCGAGCAACGTCGCATAGACGGCGCCGATGAGCAGCATTGATCGCCAGCTGCGAAATACATTGCGCGTGGCGCTTGTGATTGAACGGAATGTGTCGGTTAGCATATTGGTCGGCCTTAGGTTTATTTGCGGTCAAGAAAACTGAGCCTGCCCGATGACGTGTTTGATTGCGTTGCTGCGTGGTACATCAACTCCGCCCGCGCCGGCGCCACCCGGAACTGGCCTGGTAGCTGGACGCGCATCGCATATTGGAAAGTTGCGTCGCCGTCGAAGTAGTCGAGGAAAAATACAGTTCGGTTATCGCGAAACTCGACCGAGCTGTACCAATCCGTCCAGTCCTGACCCGAGGTGTAATCAAGGTTCAGGTTTCCTACGCTGCTGACCTGTTCGGCGCCGGCGGGAATTGGATCCTCGATCATCAGGTGCCGCGCTTTGGCGCCGTTAAGTTTTAGCCGGACTACGAGAATGTCTCCCGAATGAATCTCGCCGGTAAGCGGTTCAGTTTTCCACTTCAACTTGTAACCATCCTCAACCACTTTGAGCCGGAGATATTCGCGGGTGACATTTAGTTCTCCAGAGCCACGCGCTGCGACATCGTCTTCACCGGTGTAGTAGTCCAGCGACGAAGAAAAATAAAGCATGCCCTTACCGCGTTTCACGATGCGGATTTCATTGGCGCCCGCCACTTCACCCGCCTTACGAACAACCGACAGCGTTTGCGTGGCTGCGGCTGAGGAGACGTGTTGCGTCAGGACATTTTCGCCGTTCAGGTAGACTTCCACGTCGTAGTCGGGTGAGAGCTCCCGGCTGACTTTCAGGTAATCAATCAACCCGAACAACGCGAAGGCCGTATCCTTCGTCGACTCCCAATAAAAACCCTGGCGGCGATTAGCGACGAGCCAGCGGGCCACTTTCGGCAACAGCGGACTGTCCGGCTTGATGCGAGCGAGCGCCTTCAAGGACAACGCCGTGGCTTCAGTGTCGTTAGTCTCCGCGAAGTCGAGCATCGCTTTACGGCGCGACTCCCAGTGCGCTGAAAAATCGTCAGCCGAAGCGTTGCGCTCAATCTCTGCAGCCACGTCGCGCGCGCGCTTGTCGTCGTGGCGTTGCTTCAACCCCAGGGCCAGCAAGGCTCGCCCGTACGGTTGCAAGTTTCCGCGCTCGCTCAAAATCTTTTCGATGTAGCGGCCGTCAGCGCCACCACTTTCCTCGAGCGCGTAAACCATGAACGACCTGGTTTCGAGATCGATCTGCGTTCCCGCCTCGGTGACGCCTGAGTCGAGCATCTGTTTTAACTTCTCACGGCCGTTCGCGATTCGCTGATCGTCCGGCTCATAACCGTTCTGTTTGGCGAGCGTCAAACCGTCGACCACGTAGGCAGTCATAAACGGATCGCTTTGGTCGTCTTTCC
>JBKPNP010000674.1:0-7387 GCA_046732775.1 Acidobacteriota bacterium | reverse complement strand
AGACGCGCGGACGACCATCGCGCCATCGGTTGCAGGCGATGCCATTGCGCCATGTGCTCCGTGTGCGCCGGTAGCGACAGCTGTCACCGGTTCAGCGGTAGCATTCGTCTCGCTGTTTGCGCGTGGGAAAAGTTTTTCGGCCAGCTCCCATCGTTCTGTTTCGACCACAAACGCAGCCGCCATGTTGCCGTAATTGTTTTCGTAATAACCGGGCCGCAGCTTGTTGTCATAACTCGGTCCGGTCATCGTCTGCCTCATCACCGTCAATAATTCTTCAGCCTTCGTGTAGCGCCCCTGCTGCAGATAGACATAAAGCAGCCAATGCAAACTGTGATAGTCGCGCACGCTCGGTGAAAGGTTCTTGCGCTTCATCCACTGTTCGGACGCTTCCCACGCCGACTCGTTTGACGCAGCCGCCTCCGGCCACATTCCGAGCTGCAGAAAAATGTGCGAAGGCATATGCCGCGCGTGATGCGCTTCCGGCGCAATGCTGGCGTAGCGACGGGCAGCGGGCAGCGCGATGATCGCGTGCTCGGGATCGTCAAAAGCATGAATGATGTAGTGTGCCGCGCCCGGGTGGTTGGGGTTCTTCTGGTAGACCTCGAGGGCGATCGCGCCGGCGCGTGCCTGCAGGCGATAGCTCTTGTCCTCGGGCCTCACGATGCCCAGCAGCGATAACGAATAAAACGCGGCGGCGTCAAGATCGTTGGGGTAGGCGCGGTAAACCTTCGCCATCGCCTGCGAATAGGCTTCGTCTCGTGATCGCTTGTCTCCCTCGCCATAAAGGAGGCGAACTGCTGCCAGATAATCTCGCTCTCGCTGCGAAAGGTTAGGCGTGTCTTTTAGCTTTGCGATGATCTGCCGGGCGGCGGTCGTGTCCTGTTCTGACCACAGCGGATGGTTCAACGCCATCGCCTGGCCCCAGTAACCCATCATGAAATCGGGATCGATAGTGGTCGCTTCGCGAAAGGCGTCGAGCGCTTCCTCGTACCAGAACGAGTGCAAAGCCGCTAAGCCGCGCAGGAAACTCGCTTGAGCTTTTTGCGCGCCCGAGGTTTCGAAGCTTACGTTGCCGAGTTGTGAGCTCTGTGCGCTGACATTTGGAATAGTGGAAGTTATGAGGATTAAGACGAAGAGCGCAAGTTTGTGTTTCATCATTCACCTCTTTCAAGAAAAACACCCTCGGGGCCGCGGGCGTCCCGCCCGCAATAAGCGTCGCTTCGACGCGAAAACGTTTAGTCAACCAAAAGCAGTGTCGCAATTTCGGTTTTCCTCTGTGCAACCTTTGTGACCTCTGTGTCTCCGTGGTGGATGCTCGCGTAGTGAATTCACCACAGAGAGACAAAGAGCACAAAGGCTGCACCGAGGTTTTGAAACGACGACACTCGCCCAAAGCTCTAAGCCGCCGCGCTCCCAGCCGCTACTCCGCGCGCAACGCGGGAATCAACGGCGACCGAAGCGCGGCGCGCGTAGCAATGAGCGATATTGTCAAACCGGATACTAATACGGCTAACAGCAATAAACCGAGCGAAACGCCCGGCAGCTGTGCATGGCGCGAGAAAACTACCGGCGCGATCGCCAACAGCGCGCACACTGTTCCCGTTAACAGACCGCTAACGAGCAGCAGTGCATTTTCAGCCACCACTATCATCGTGAAGTGTCGCGAGTTGTACCCGACGGCGCGTAGCAGCGCGAGTTCGCGTTGCCGTTCCAGAACATTGCGCAACAAGACGGCGCCCATTCCGAGCGTGCCTAACAACAATCCCAGCGCGCCAAGCATTTGGAAAGTGGAAAGGTATGTGTTTTCCACGCGATGAAAATTTGCCAGACGTTGGCCAGTTTGAACGACGTCGAAGCCGTAATCAGACAGTCGTTCTTCAAGAGTTGTTGTCACCTGCGCCGCGTTTGCGGGCGTGGCCGTGTCGATCAGAAAAAGACGGTAGCCCTCCTGCTCGGGAAACGCTCGCAGAAAGTTTGGCTCGCCCATCACTAGCTCACTCTGAAAAAAACTATCGGAGAGCGCGCCGACGACTCGCAATTTCACTGTTCCGCGCGCCGTGTTCAAAACGATATCTTCGCCAAGCTTTCGGTGCAGCACGTAAGTTAGCGAATTCGCGTCGGCGATTACCGGCAACGCACCGTCAGCGAATTCGCGATTCAACAACAGCCAGGGATTCGCTTTTTCCTCGGCGCTTGCAGCCTGAGAACTCTGAAACGTAAAGCGGTTAGCGCGAATAAAATCAGCCGTGGCGCCCACGATTTTTGGATTCCCCGGCTGGTACAAGTTGAGGCAGCTGGCATCGTCGCCTGGCCTGACGCGGAAGCGCGCGACAGTTACGCCGTCAAACACCTGGGTCTGAGTTAGATTCAACGACTGCCGGCCATCGCTCAGGTTTAGGTCGTAAACGATTGGCAGCAGCGACTCCCCCATCAGCGCGTAACCACCGTCCCCTGCTTTCGTGTCCCGGATTGTGCTCGTGTTTTCGCGATGCCTGAACGCGTCAACCGAAACAATGATGAAGGCCGCCGCAGCAATCAACGCAATGCACAACACGCTGCGACCGGGACGATACGTCGCGTTTCGCAGTCCCAGTTTCACGACCGGCCACACGCCCGCGCCCTGAATTGATATGGTCTGATCGCTACGCAACCAGGCAGCCTGATAACAAAGCGCCGCCACCAGCAGCAACGTTCCACCGCCGAAGAATCCGGCGACCTGTGCTATCCAACCGAGCGCAGCCGCGAGCAATAACAACACTGCCAGCACCGTGAAGACGACTGCAATTCTCATCGCCGTGAGCAGTCGTCCTGATTTTGACTTTCGCGCGGTCGACGCCATGCGAGTCAAGCCGCCCAACAACAGGCTGCGCGTAGATTGTTTACCGATTTGCCGCAGCGTCCACAGCACGCAAAGCACTGCGGCAACAATTCCGCCGAGCGCGCCGAATAGCAAAGACGCCGGTACGATGTACAGGCGCAGTGTGGTTGTGCCGACGGCATCGACCCACCAGGTGCGCAGGCCGAGCATCATCAACGCACCGTACCCGACCGCGCCTAACAGACCGAGCAAACTGCCGATAACTGACAGCAGAACTCCTTCGCAGAGGAACAGGGAACGAATGCGTGACGCAGAAAAACCGGTCGCCTGCAGCACGCCAATCTCACGCAGACGCTGTTCGATTCCCAGTTTGAAAAACAAGGCTGCAAGCATGAGTGCGGAGACGACGAGAAAGAAGCTGAAGTAAAGGAAATACTCGCCGAAGTCCGTGGCGCCGCGCGAGGCCTCGAGTCCCACTGTGCGCACCGGCAGCACTGCAAAACCCATCTGGGCAGGCGTGACTGTGTTGCGTAAACCCTGCTCAACGAGCTGACGAGCCGTAGCGAGATCACCTCCGGGTCGTGATGACGTTCGAAGCGACGTCACTTTGCCGAACCGCGACTGCCAGAGTCGTTGCGCATCCTGCAGCATGACGAAACCCTTCGGCGTGGTGCGATGTTCTTTCCAGTACTGCTCGTCCTGAGGGCGCACGCGCTTCAAGTCAATCGGAAACGGCGGGTTCCAATCGCCGAGGGTTTCCGATCCGGTAATGCCCGGATAGTCAGGCACGAGGTCGCGATCGTCAGCCAGCCCCTGAAACGGAATTACGCAGGCGAGCCGAAATTCAGCTGACTTCGTGGCGAGCTTTCCTGCTTCGAGCCAGAGGTAGTAATCGAGCGAGACGCGCTCGCCGATTTTTGCTCCCAGGTCCTTCGCTGCCCATTCGTTGAGGATGATTGGCGGCAGTTGCGGCGCGGGGTCGTTGATCGCGGAGACTGGATCGCAGCTTGGGGCCCCGTCGTGCTCAAGCAATTCCATCGTCTCAGAACTGACTCCGGTCATGATCGAGTAGGGAATCGCGCGCCCATCGTCGCGGCGAATACTGTTAACGAGATAGGAAAGGTAGGGCGACGCTTCGTTGGTCTGCGCTGTGCGTGACGCATCGTCAATCGTCCGCACCAGCGAATCAGAGATATAACCGGCATCGCTCTCGATGGACAGCGTGCTTTGTTTTTCGAGCGTTCGCAGCTTGATGCCGTAATCGTCGAGTTGCGCGCTTTGTTTAAGAATGGTTTCCAGCAATGCGCCGCCATCGTCCGCGGGAGACTTGGATTCGGTGCGGCTGAGCAGAACGGTGTTGACTTTACCTTCCTGTACCAGCTCCTTTTGCAGAGTGGTCAAAGAGACGAAGACGGCGCGCGTTGCCGTTTGCTGTGGTTGCACTGAAAATTCGCCCAGAGCCTCGGGCGTGAGTGTTGCGCGCAGGCTGACTCGAAGTGTTTGACCGAGATCTTCTTTGCTGCTGTGCAGGGATTCAATGGGAATGTCTGACGGCTTCCGGATGTGCACCAGCAGGGGATCGTTTGGTTGACTGTCGAGCTCGCGCGCGAGGCTTTCGCTGATGAGAATCTCGCGATTGACGGGTGTCTGTTGCTGCCTCTGATGAAACGCCCAGAACTTCTCGTCTACTCCGTAAACTCTAATTTCCGATCCGACCTTGCCGCTGCGTTCATCTGTAATCGTCCCTTCGAGTGCGATTAAAGACACTGCACTGGAAAAGCCACCGGCAACGAAGTGCGAATTATTTTGTATGTCAGCGGCAAGTTGTTGACGGAAGAATCCGGGCGCGGCGATTACGTAATCGGTGTTTCCCAAACGCTGGAGGAAGAGGTCGCGCAAACTCGAGCGAACGGAGTCGCCGACGAGCAACGCGCCAGACAAAACCGCGACTGCGGTCGCGACACCCAATATCACAGCGACGTTGGTGCGCCAGTAATAACGAAGATTACGCTTTAGCAGCGTGGAAGTTTTCATTACCTCAGTCGCGCGCGATTTCGTATACGCGTTTTCCGCCGTCATCTCTCAAGCTCTTGGAGTGCGGTGACCTGTCACCGCTTTGTATTCGCGGCGACCTTCGCCGCGCTGGTTGGGACTACATTCATCGGCTGCGACAGGTCGCAGCCTGCAAAAGCGGTGACAGGTCACCGCACTCCAAAAGGCGTCAGCTCCCTCGCAGGCTTATGCCACTTTTTGCAAAGCCCCTCACAGCAGTTGCAGCTGATGATCCGTTAACTCGTAGCGTCTGGGAAGTCGGTTGGCCAGCTCCGCGTTGTGAGTCACCACCACGAGGATAGTTTGCTGTTGCTGGTGCAGGTCAAGCAGTAGCGACGCGACCACGTCTGCTGCTTTGTGATCGAGGTTGCCGGTCGGCTCATCGCACAACACCAGTTGCGGTTTCATGATCAAGGCGCGCGCTAGCGCTACACGTTGCTTCTCGCCGCCCGAGAGCTGCGCGGGTCGATGGTCGAGTCGATCGGCAAGGCCCACCTGTTCCAGCAGCTGGCGCGCGCGCTCGAAATCGTTCCCACTATTTTTCGATACCAGCGTCGGCGTTAAAACGTTTTCGATAACGGAACACTGCGGCAGCAGGCAGTGGTCCTGAAAAATGAAACCGATTCGCTGGTTACGAAACGCGGCCAGCTCCTTTTCCTTTAGTTGAAATGGATTTTGTCCGTTCAGTGTGACGGTGCCGCTGCTCGGCGCCTCGAGCGCGCCCATCATGTATAGCAGCGTGCTCTTGCCGCTGCCGGACGGCCCCATGATTGACACGGCGTCGCCGTTGGCTAGCTCCAGCGACACATTGGAAACAATGCTGAGCGCGCCGCTCGGCGTCGGGTATTCCTTGGAAACGTTCTCGACCTTCAGCACAAACCCTCCGCATGAAATCTACTGGTCTTGGAAGCGCGGGCGTCCCGCCCGCAGCGCGCCGCCAGGCGCGAAGATCTTGGAACTCGGATCACTTTTCGCGCTTCGCGCTCACTGCGGACGGGACGCCCGCGGTCCCAACGCTGCAGTCTTCATAAACCTCAAGCGCACGGTCCGCCATGTGGGCGACGCTATAGTGTTCGCGCACGTTTTCAAATCCGCGCTCGCCGAGTTGATCACCGAGACCCGGTTCGTCGTGAATCCTTAAAATACCTGCGGCCAAACTATCCGGATCGTCGGGCGCCACCAGCAAGCCGCCGCCAGTGTTCTCGACAATCTCGGTAAACCCGCCGCGGCGCGGTTGCACCACGGGCACGCCGCACGCCATTGCCTCGAGCAGAAAAATCCCCTTGGGTTCGTCGTAAGTCGCGGGTACGGAAAGCACGTCAAGGTTACGTAGAAAATCGATCTTCTGTTCGCGATCGAGCACACCGCGGTAATTAAACTCATCGCCAAATCCTGACGCTTTCATCGCGCCCTCGACGTCAGCCAAATAGTTTTGGTGCTCGGGCGCCAGATAGCCGGCGACCTCCAGGCGCGCGTTTGGCAGCTTCCCGTCTTTACGCAAACGGCGATAAGCCTCAGCCAGAACATGCAAACCTTTTTCAGGAGCGAGGCGAGCAAAGAACCCAACTGTAAAACGATCTGACCGCGAGTTCTGGCGTCGCTCGTAACCGTTCAAATTAATCCCCAGCGGGACGACGCGAATCTTCTCTTTCGGTATGCCGAGGTAACCGGGCATGAAGTCGCCGTAGTAATCGCTCACCGCGATGAAGCTGTCGACGTATTGAATGTTCGCACGAATCAGTTCCTTCGCTTCGCTACGATACGGCTCCTCGAGTCCTTCTAAAAACAGATCCTCGCCCTGCAGTGTGCAGCAAATCGGGCGGCCTAACGCCTCACGCAAGGGCTTGGCGACACCGAGCAGCAGTGTATACGGCAGACTGATGACGTCAGGTGGGCCTTCGTGTTTCAACCAGTCGAGTAGTTTCACGATTTCCTTCTGTTGAAAACCTGCTTCGCCTTTCAACATTGAAACGGTCAACTTCCCAAGCATGTCCGGACTTGTCGAGATCGAACGGCGTGAAGCGAGACGCAACATTGGAGTTGAGTCCCAAACGCGATCGAGCCATGAAGGTAGCTTGCGAAAGAGCGGAACATACTGTTCGAGGTACACGCTGATGCCGCCGAAGAAAACTTTCTCCTGGCTGACGTTGGGTTCGTCGGTAAGTGTCGGCGTGTAAACGGGGAGGAGCGTGACGTCGTGACCGCGCGCGATCAATTCCGTGGCCAGCGCGTTATCGCGCAAACAACTGCCGCAATACATCAGACCGGCGCCGCCGGTTAAGTAGAGAATTTTCACGGAATAAGTAGGACAGGCATTTTGCCTGTCCATCGGTGACCTTAGTAATAACGACGACAGACAGGAATGTCTGTCCTACTGTCACACGGCCATCGCTCGTTGAAAGGCGCGACGCGCGTAAAGGTGCTCAAAGAGATTGCCTTCGTGCGGTTGGTCCCAACTTACCTGGCTCGTTGGAACCGCGCCAATGTTCAGCCGGTCAACGTTCGGCGACGCCAGCA
>JBKPNP010000673.1:0-3404 GCA_046732775.1 Acidobacteriota bacterium | reverse complement strand
TCAACCATCACGCAGCAGCTCGTCAAGAACACATACCTTTCGCCTGAGCGAACCTGGCGCCGTAAGTATGCGGAATCGATGCTCTCGTTCGCTTTGGAACAGAGGTTGACGAAAGAAGACATTCTGGCGCTCTACTGCAACGAAGTTTATTTGGGACAACGGGGCGCAGTAGCTGTTCGTGGGGTGCAGGAAGCGTCACGAGTTTATTTTAGCAAGGAGCTGAAGGACCTGTCTCTAAACGAAGCCGCGACGATTGCGGGAATGATCCAGGGACCTAGCCGCTATTCGCCAACGCAAAACTCTGAAGCGGCGCGCGCTCGCAGGAATATTGTGCTGCAGGCGATGGTCCGCGAGGGTTCGATTAGCAGCGAACAGGAACGGAATGCGGCGGCAGAACCGGTCACGCTCGCGCCGGAAACGCACGTCGACAAGGCGCTTGCTCCCTACTTCGTCGATTACGTAAATCGACTTTCGAGTTCTGAAGTTGAGGGTGGTCGAAGAATCTACACGACTATCGATCTCGATCTGCAGCAACTCGCGGAGTCAGCGCTCGCACATCAATTACAGCGTCTAAAGACGCGAGGATCGGCAAAACCGCAGGCCGCGCTGGTCGCACTCGATCCACATAACGGAAACGTTTTGGCGATGGTCGGGGGCAGTGGCTACGCGGAGACGCAACTTAACCGCGCGACGGACGCACGTCGGCAACCTGGATCGACCTTCAAACCATTCGTCTACGCAGCGGCACTCGAAGACGGTATCTCGCCCGTACGCACCTTCGCTGATGCCCCGCGCGATTTCCTCTACGACCGCGACAAGACTTACCGCCCGGCAAACTATGGCGGCGGCTATTCAATGCAGGACGTCACCCTCCGCACTGCGCTCGTGAAGTCGTTGAATGTCGTAACCGTTGACGTCGCCCTGCAAACAGGTCTTGCCCGCATCGCCAATCTCTCGGAAAAATTCGGCTTGCCCAAACCGGAACGTTACCCCTCGCTAGCGCTGGGAAGCAAAGAAGTGACGCCGCTCGAACTCGCGGCCGCTTATGCGGCTTTTGTGAACGGCGGCAACCGCGTCCATCCACGCTCGATCCTGAGTGTCGGTGAACCTCCGGCGACGCACGCCGCGCGAAACGTCGACCCGGAATCGCAAGTCATCAGCCCAACTACTGCATACATGATGACGAACATGCTTTCCGCGGTCATCGATCACGGCACTGCGCGAGCCGCGCGCGATCTCGTCAAGGGTGTCGCAGTCGCGGGTAAAACCGGCACCTCGCGCGACGGCTGGTTTGTCGGTTACACGCCGAACCTGGTTTGCGTCGTTTGGATTGGATTCGATGACAATCAGCAGCTGGGACTGACTGGAGCTGAGGCAGCCTTACCGGCGTGGGCCGAATTCATCAGCGGTGCTGTGGAAATGAAACCTGAATTTGGCGGCAGAAATTTTGAGTGTCCGGAAGGAATAAAATTCGTGGAGATAGATCCTGACAATGGCTCAATTGCAACGCTCTCGTGCCCCCGACGCGAGTTGATTGCCGTAACCGAACGATTGGCGCCGAACGTTGAGTGCTTGCTGCACGGTAATCTGCCGGATTCGATTGGCGTCGGCGCGGACGAAGTCGCTGTATCCAATTATGAAATCTCCGTTGCCCACCATCCGACTTCGGAGGCTAAAGCACTGCCCTCTGCCGGTGCGACGCGCATTGATGTAGACCGCCGCGGAAAGCTGACGCTGATCAACGCGCTGAGGTAGCCCCCTCTCTTAAATAAATCCTTGCATCGAGTCGTAGTGGGTGATCACACGTGACGGCTTCTCACATCTTTAAGATCAGTTAGATACTCAAACCCGGGCTCTGCCCGCCGATGTGCGGAAGGTCTAATGACCTTCCGAAGTGAGAAACACCTGGCTTGGGCTTCGCCCTTCCCCAAAATGTCTGCTGACAAGTTTCAAGTCTCCCGAGACTCGCAAGCGCTCTATATCACGATCGTCACAAAAGACCGATTGCCCGTTTTTCGAAAAGACTGCGTCAAGGAAATCGCCTGCAAGGCAATTGGTGAAACCCGTACAAGCGGCAACTTCTTACTCTTTGCTTATGTAATCATGTTAGATCACATGCATCTCCAAACTAATTGTCCGAAGTCATCGGCGGATGTTCTGCGTTTTCTAAAGGGTATTATGAGTCGCAGAATAATCGACCATCTCAAGGAAAAGGGTTACCGCAGCTCACTTGAAAAATTGAGGCATGAGCAATGGAAGCGAGAGCATAAATACTCGCTCTGGCAACAAGAGAAAAATGTTTTCTCTGTGTTTAGCGAAGGAATGTTCATGCAAAAAGTCAATTACATTCACATGAATCCAGTGAGAGCGGGATTGCTTGAAAGAGCTACTGATTACCGTTGGTCAAGCGCCAGGATTTGGCAAAGACAAGAATTTAATGATGAGCCGTTGAGAGTGGATCTGGATCGCATCCAGTGGCGAAGGGCGTAGCCCAAACTTTTTAACAGCTCGTCGGAAGGTCAAGACCTTCCGCACATCAGACGGCAAGCCGTTCGCTTCCCAGGCGCGAACAGTTAATTGCCATTGCAGGCAAGATGCCTGCGCTCCCAGCTAAAGACCTTAGTTACCTTCAGTCTTCTCTAGTATCACTTGCGCGATCGCGTGTTCGCTCGTGTGTGAGATCGAAACGTGCGCTAGGTTCGCACCCGATGCACTCATCAGCTCCTGCACAACTCCACGCAGCACGAGATAAGGCGCGCCCGAGTCGTGCGACGCAATCTCCACGTCGTGCCAACTAATGCCTCCACGCCAACCAGTCTGCAACGCTTTTAACGCGGCTTCTTTTGCAGCGAAGCGGGCTGCATAATGTTGCGCCGCAACCACGCCGCGCCCGTCGCAATACGATCTCTCAGCTGCGGTAAAGACGCGTTCGCGAAATCGCGGCGTGCGAGCCAACACTTCGCGAACGCGCGCAACTTCGATAATGTCTATGCCGATGGCCACGATCATAAAGGACGACAAACTTTCCGAAGCCGGGTTTTACTGGCGCAAACTTGACGGCGTGCAGGTACTCGTTTGCGAGGCACTCGAAGCCGCCGGTTTTGTGAACGGCTTTTCCACGAGGTCAGGCGGCGTCAGCCCGATGCCGGACCAGTCACTAAATCTCGCGGGCTTCAACGAAGATGCTGCGGAAAACATTCTGGAGAATCGCCGCCGCTTTCTCAAGCTCTTTGCGAACGACTCCGCAGACTGGGCTCTGGCCGGTTGCTGGCAGGTGCATGGCGCAGACGTGCGTCTGGTAAAGACCCGAGCCGAGGCAAAACCTGCCGAGGACGCGCGCGGTGACATGATTTACTGCGACGCGATCGTCAGCAATGCCGAGCATGTGCTGGCCGGAGTGAAGA
>JBKPNP010000672.1:0-1299 GCA_046732775.1 Acidobacteriota bacterium | reverse complement strand
ACGTTGATTCCGCAACATGGGATGGGGTTTCGACACGGCGAAGAGAATTCGGATGCGCACATAAAAGCCACTTTAGTTGGTTCTTCCGTTACGATTCCCTTCAGCAAAGGAAAACTGCTGCTGGGGCGCTGGCAAGGAATTTTTCTTTGCGAGTTTGACGGCGGCCGAGAGCGCCACGTGATCATGACGATTCGATAAGTGAGACTGCTGACGCTGGGAGCGCAGACATCTTGTCTGCAATGAGCGCACAGCGCGAAAACCTACAGTGTGACTCGGATGGTAATGAAACGGCAGACAGGATGTCTGCGCTCCCAGCGTAAGGCAGGTCGAACTTACGACGACATCGCTCCGCATTACGACAAAGTAATGCGCCGGTTTGATCGCTGGTTCCTTGCGCCGTTGCGCTCGGCAACAATCGCCCGGCTACCAACTGAAGGGCGAATCCTCGAGATCGGCGCGGGCACTGGGGCAAACTTTCATCTTTACCCGCCCGCAGTCTCCACGGTTGCGACGGAGCCAAGCGCCGGCATGTTGCGCGAAGCTACGCGGAAGACGCGTGCTCCCACTGTCCATCTGTTGCAAGGTTGTGCTGAACAACTTCCCTTCTCTGAAAACCACTTTGACGCCGCGTTTGCCACGCTCGTGTTTTGTTCACTCGCGGAACCCGAGCAAGCGTTCTCGGAGCTATGCCGCGTCGTAAAGCCCGGCGGCCTGATCGTATTGCTCGAACACGTGAGGCCTGATGGATTGCTGGGGCCAGTTTTTGATTTGCTGAATCTTTTCACAGAGCCACTGTTCGACGATCATTTCAATCGCCGCACCGCTCGCGCGGCCGAAGCGGCTGGTTTACGTAACGTGACCGTTGATGAGAAGTGTCTGGGAATCATCAATATCATCGCCGGACGCGTTTGACTGCGAAATGAGGCACTGGATGTTTCAAGTTCGAATACTACTGGCAAGCGCTCTTTTCGTTTTGCAATGCGCAACCGGCGTTCAACCGCGTAGCAATTCCGCCGTCGTTCAGGAGCCGATCAAAGTAGAAACTGTTTACGACGAGGCAAAAGATAAGACGACGGTAAAGCTGCAGCCGATCCAGATTGCGGCCAGCGAGGATAAATACGTCGGTGTCGCGATGAGCCCGTCGTTTACCTTCAGCGGGCGCTACCCGACCGCGCCGGAGATCATCGACTTCGAATTCCAAACTGTGGTGCGTGGACGATTGAAGACCGATCTGTACGTCGTCTTTCTGATCGACGGTGAAGAAGTTTTTCTTAGTTCCAATCGTTGGGCAGTGAAGCG
>JBKPNP010000671.1:0-1568 GCA_046732775.1 Acidobacteriota bacterium | reverse complement strand
CCGGCCATACACAGATTTTTCATCTGCGTTTCGCGGTAAGCGTAGTTCGTCATCTTCAACATAACTTCTTCAGTGATCACCTGGATGCTGCGTGCCAGATCCATCTCCCGTTGCGTGATGGGCGACTCAGCCTTGCGCGGTTTGCCGCCGAAGAGTTTGTCGAAAGCGGAATTGGTCATGCGCAGACCGTGAGAGTAACTGAAGTAGTCGTGATTCATTTTCAAGCTGCCGTCGTCGCGAATCTCGAGCAGCTTGTCTTTGATCAATGAAACATACTTAGGTTCACCGTAGGGCGCGAGGCCCATCACTTTATATTCGCCGCTGTTGACCTTGAAGCCCGTGTAATAAGTGAACGCGCTGTACAGCAACCCGAGGCTATCGGGAAAGCGTAGTTCCTTGAGCAGCGTGAGCTCGTTGCCTTTTCCGATACCGATTGAGCTGGTGGCCCACTCGCCGACGCCGTCAATTGTCAAAATCGCGGCCTCTGAAAACGGTGACGGATAAAACGCACTGGCCGCGTGACTTTCGTGGTGGTCACCGAACAATAGTTTCCATTCGAACTTTTTACCGAGCTTTTTCGCGGCGCGCTCGTCGTCTTCTCCACCTGCCCGCGCCAGTTCAGTGCGAATCAAGTCGGGCATCCAGAGCTTTTCTTTCATCCACAACGGCAGCGCTTTGAGAAAGGAACCAAAGCCCGCGGGCGCGTAATCCAGATAGGTTTCAAGCAGCCGATCAAACTTCAACAACGGCTTGTCGTAGAAGCCGACGTAGTTGAGATCAGCGGGCGTCAGGTTGGCTTCACTCAGGCAATAGCGAGCGGCGTGGACCGGAAAATTATGATCGTGCTTTTTGCGTGTGAAGCGTTCTTCCTGTGCGGCAGCTACGATCTCGCCATCGATAACCAGGCAGGCGGCGGAGTCGTGGTAAAACGCGGAAATTCCAAGAATACTGACCAAACGTTGCGCCTCCCGAAACCTAGAACAGCGTATAGATGAACGGCGCAATAGCAGAGCTTTTTGCCACCACCAGCAACGCCCCAACGAGTACGAGCGTGATCACGATCGGCGCGAGCCAGTACTTTTTGTTTTCTCTCATGAATTGCCAGAGCTCACTGACAACCTGCGCTTTCGACATACCAACTCCTTCAGAACATCTTCTCGTAGTGGCGCGGATTACGCTGCCGCTCCGAATACGGACTCCAGTACGACCCGCGACTGGCGCTGCGACGGCTGAGCGGATCCCAACCGAAAAGCCGCTTGATGACGCCAATGGGAGTGACAATCAGAAAAAACACGATTGCCAGTATCAGCCGGGTCATTACGAACGACAGCCCTTCAGCCAACAGCATCCAGGCCTTGTTTGGTAACACCAAAGCTCTGGGCCACACAACGCCCAGCACGAGGAGAGCAAGCCCGAGCGGTAAGGCGACGCGCGGCGCATAGAAAAACTTCCCACGGTAAAACCACCACGCGCCGAGCAGAGTGAAAACTCCACCGACAATCAGGCCAAACTCACGCTCGCGTCGGAACAAATGCGTCATCATTCGTTGACGCATACCATAGGTTACC
>JBKPNP010000670.1:0-2316 GCA_046732775.1 Acidobacteriota bacterium | reverse complement strand
CTTCATCGGCTACAAAAATCTTTGTTTGTGGAGCAGTCATGAAACCTTTTTCGCTTTGGATTATTCGAGTGCTGGTATAAAGAGGTGGTATGGTAACAGCCTGCCTGAAACCGGACAAACTGCAGGTTAAGCGCGTCTTTGTAACGCAAACTGTTAGTTTGCGTTTTCTAAAAATTCAAGTTGTGAGTCGGTTAAGATACTCGACGGAAACTAAGAGTTTGCGTTACTAAAGAAAGAGACTATGGAAATTTTCGTTTACCGCGAGAACGCAACCAAAGTGGAAGAAGGCTTTTCTGCGGCGGACTTGCCGGACCTACTAAAGGACGAGCAAGCCGTGGTTTGGATCAACATGCCGCAGCCAACGCAGGCTGACGAGCAAATCCTGTTGGACGTCTTTCATTTCCATCCCTTGACGGTCGAAGACTGTCGTGAGAATCGTCACTATCCGAAGGTCGAGGAGTTTCCCAACTATCTTTACCTGATCGTCCATGGCGTACGCGCCGACACCAGTCCCGATCATTTCAACACGATAGAACTCGACGCGTTCCTCGGTCGCAACTATGTGATCACGTATCATCACGACGACTTCCGCAGCATCGAAAACGTCAGGCAGCAAATTAGAACCAGCCCGATCGCCTGCCAGCGCGGCGCTGCTTTCCTGCTACATCAGATTCTCGACCAGATAGTTGATTACTACTCACCAGTGCTCGACGATTTTGACGAGCGCATCGATCAGCTCGAGGCAGACATCTTCAATCTGAAGCGGCCGAACAATTCGATTCTCGAACAGATTATGGATTTGAAACGCGGCGTACTGCGATTGCGACGCATTTCCGCAAAACAGCGTGAAGTGATTTTGCGCATGAGCCGTGGCGAGTTTCCGTTGATCGACGCACAGATGCTGCCGTTTTATCGCGACGTACACGATCACATTGTGCGCGTCACCGATCTGGCAGAGAGCTATCGCGATCTCATCAGTGGTTCGCTCGAGGCGTACTTGTCAGTGGTTTCCAATCGCATGAACGAAATAATGAAGGTGTTGACGATCTTCTCGGCGATCATGCTGCCGCTGACCTTTATCGCGGGCGTCTACGGCATGAACTTCGACAACATGCCGGAACTGCATTCGCGATTCGGGTACCACACAGTCTGGGGAATCATGATCGTCGTTGCGTCGGGAATGTTGTTTCTGTTTTGGAAACGCGGCTGGATCGGCAGCGGCGATACGAGGCGAAGGAAGGGATGAAGGATGAAGGCGGACGAAATTCTCTGTGCCACCTCTGTGTCCTCTGTGGCTCTGTGGTGATATTGGTTGAACGGTTACCACAGAGGCACAGAGGACACAGAGGTCGCACAGAGCGGCTGAATTGGGGCATACGCATTCGTTCTCGTTACATCGGACCGGCGTTTTGATCCGCAACGCCGTTATCAAGAAGCCCATCAGGTGACGGTGTTGATTGATTGTCAGCGCCGGAAGATTTATTGGCTTCATCCGCTTCCAGGTCTTTCACGGTGTCTTTACTGGTAGCTTCGGAATCGATCGCTTCATCTTTCGGTCTGCTTTTCTCTGCGTCGTGCATTTTCCCTCCTAGATAAACCAGTTAATTAACACCGCTATACCAACCAGGACCGCCGCGTAAACACCGGCGATAATATCGTCGGCCATGATGCCAAGTCCGCCTTCGAGCGATTCCAGCCTGCGCGCTGGATATGGCTTAACGATGTCGAAAACTCTGAATAAAACAAACGCCATGATAGCGGCCCACCACGCGTCGTTGATCAAAAACGGAACGGGGAGCAACGCAATGAATTGCCCCGCCACTTCATCGATCACAACCTTGCTCGGATCTTTTTTGCCCGACAGTCTTTCGGTGCGTGAAGCCGCCCAAATTCCCACGGCGGTGATCACGAGTGCCGCGAGCACTTCCAGCGCGAGCGTGACTGAATAAACGTGGAGCAGAGTAAAACTTGGTCGCACTGCCGCCGCATCAAACATCACCTTCAGTCCGATGCCCCGAACAACTGCATAGACACCGATGCCCACCAGCGAGCCCCACGTCCCGGGCGCGAGTGGCAAATAACCAACGCCACAAGTCGCGATCGCTAGAGCCAAATAATCTTTGAACGAACGAGGTGTTCGCTGCGTTGAAACTGAAGCGTCTGACGCCATAACCGTAGGATTCAATTCATCGCTGGATTCTTTGAGTACCATGCTGCGTAATCGACTTGCGGCTTCGCCGCCTTCCGTGCGGAAAGGCTTTGCCTTTCCGTCCGCCGTTCCCAAATTTGTCGAGGCTCAGCCTCGCCAAAAGATGC